>NZ_RCVI01000247.1:0-20527 GCF_003667455.1 Micromonospora sp. CV4
GGCCCCCTCCACGCTCCGGCGAGCCGTCATCGTAGGGAGCCCACCCCCTGCCCCCACGACGGCCAATCCACACTTCCTGGCCCACGCCGAGCTCGATCAGCAGATGCTCGACAGGTCAGCGAGACGCGGGCTCCGCGCGCCACGCGTTCGCGAGCACTTCACCCACGATCCCGCTCGCCGGGTGGCGCGATTTGGGCGGCATGGCGGGGAGCGGAACGGGTACCCGGCGCTCCGGGAGGCGGGCGCCTCCGGGGGAGCGCGGATGCCATGGGAGCTGCCGTCGTCGGCCTGGTCATCGTGGTCGTGGTCGTGGTGCTGGTGTTGTCCCTCAGCGTCCGGCTGGTGCAGCAGTACCAGCGCGGCATCGTGTTCCGGTTCGGCCGCGTGCTGGAGCGGGTCCGCCAGCCGGGCCTGCAATTGATCGTCCCGGTCGCCGACCGGATGGTGCGGGTCAGCATGCAGACCACCGTGATCGGCGTACCGCCGCAGGGCGCGATCACCCGGGACAACGTCACGCTCACCGTCGACGCGGTGGTCTACTACCGGGTGGTGGACCCGGTGAAGGCGCTGGTGAACGTGCACGACTATCCCTCGGCGGTGCTCCAGGTCGCCCAGACCGCGCTGCGCTCGGTGATCGGGCGGGCCGACCTGGACACCGTGCTGGGCGACCGGGAACGGGTCAACGCCGAGCTGAAGTCCGTCATCGACGCGCCCACCGAGAAGCCCTGGGGCCTGCTCATCGAGCGGGTGGAGGTCAAGGACGTCTCGCTGCCGGAGGGGATGAAGCGGTCGATGTCCCGGCAGGCCGAGGCCGAACGGGAACGCCGGGCCCGGGTGATCGCCGCGGACGGCGAGTTCCAGGCATCGCGGCGCCTCGCCGACGCGTCCCGGGCGATGGAGGCCACGCCCGGCGCGTACCAGTTGCGTCTGTTGCAGACCGTGGTGGACGTGGCGGCGGAGAAGAACAGCACGCTGGTCATGCCGTTCCCGGTCGAGCTGCTGCGCTTCTTCGACCAGTTGGCCCCGCACACCGCCGGATCGGGCCGGCCGACGGCCGCCGCGCCCGATCTGGGGCCGGTGACGGAGCAGGTGGCCACCGCCGCCGAGCAGGGCGATGACCGTCCGGGGGCCTCGGGGCGCTGAGTGGCCGGCGTTTCCGCGCGGGTCGACGGGGGTAGGTCGGGGCCGACCGTCCCGGCTGCCCCGCGTGGAGGAATGACCAGATGAGTGACAACGTCAGCGACGCGGTGGGCGACGCCCTCCGCTCGGTGATGCTCTTCCTGCCCAAGGCCGTCGCCTTCCTGGCGATCCTGGTGGCCGGATGGCTGATCGCCAAGGCCGTGTTGAAGATCGTGGAGAAGGTTCTGGAACGGGTGGGCTTCGACCGCGCCGTCGAACGCGGCGGCGTCCGCCGGGCGTTGAGCCGCTCCCGGTACGACGCGAGCGACATCGTCGCGAAGCTCGTCTACTACGCGGTGCTGCTGTTCACCCTTCAGCTCGCCTTCGGCATCTGGGGCCCGAACCCGATCTCCGACCTGCTCGGCGCGGTGATCTCGTGGTTGCCCCGCGCCTTCGTCGCGATCGTCATCGTCGTGGTCGCCGCCGCCATCGCCAACGCCGTGAAGGACATCATCGGCGGCGCGCTCGGCGGCCTGTCGTACGGTCGGGTGCTGGCCAACATCGCCTCGGTGTTCATCCTCGGCCTCGGCGTCATCGCCGCGCTGAACCAGATCGGCGTGGCCACCGCGGTCACCACTCCGGTGCTGATCGCCGTGCTGGCCACCATCGGCGGCATCCTCGTCGTCGGGGTCGGTGGGGGCCTGATCCGTCCGATGCAGAGCCGTTGGGAGGCGTGGCTCACCCGTGCGGAGCAGGAGTCGCAGCTGATCGCCTCGCACGCCCGCGCCTACCAGGCCGGTCGCCGCGACGCCGAGGCGAAGCTGGCCCGGCCGTCGACCGGCACGCCCGACCCGGAGGCCGAGCCGGCCCGGCCGTCCTTCGCCGGCACCGATCCGGAGGCCACCCAGGTGGTGACCCGACCGATCGACCCGACCACCACCCAGGCGGGGCCGTCCGCAGACGCGGACGCCACCCAGGTGGTGCGTGGACCAGCCGACCCGGACGCCACCCAGTTCGTCACGAGGGGCGGCGGCGACGCCGACACGACCCAGGTGGTGAGCCGGGGCGGCGGCGATGCCGACACCACCCAGGTGGTGAGCGCCGGCGACGGCGCGGTGCCCGGCCAGCGCATCAGCGACGACAGCGAGACCACCACGGTCATCCCGCCGGTCGACCCGAACCGGCGCTGACACGCGGTGGCACAGCGGGGTGGGCTCATCTTGGGAGCCCACCCCGCTGCCCGTTGTCCGGCACGCCGAAAGCGCTGGCCGGCGCGACGATGCGCGTCTAGCATCGCGGGCATGACCTGGCGACATTGATCCAACGGCCTAGGCCGATCCCGTGGGCCACCACGGGCACCGCACGTCCGGTGTCCGTCTCCACTCCCACGGGAAGGCCCCATGATCTTCACCGCCTCGCGCGTGCCCGACCCGGCGGTCCGCCGGCTGACCACCACCCTCTACGGGTACGCGTTCCTCACTGACCTCGTCCTGCTCTACCCGCTGTACGTGGTGTTCTTCGCCGACACCGGGCTGTCGGTGGGGCAGATCTCGTCGCTCTTCGTCATCTGGTCGGCGGCCGGCATCCTGTTCGAGGTGCCCTCCGGCGCGTGGGCCGACGTGGTGTCCCGCCGGCTGCTGCTGTGCCTCGCCCCGCTGGTGACCGCCGCCGGGTACGCGTTCTGGATGCTGCTGCCCTCGTACCCGGCGTTCGCCGCCGGTTTCCTGCTCTGGGGCGCCGGTGGCGCGTTGGTCTCCGGCGCGCTGGAGGCGTTGGTCTGGACCGAGCTGGACCGGCTCGACGCGGTCGGCCGGTACGCCCGGGTGCTCGGGCGTGAGCGGACGGCGGGTGTGCTGGGCGTGGTGGCCGCCGGAGTGCTCGCCGGCCCGGTGCTCGCCGTCGGCGGATACCCGGCGGTCGGCGCGGCCAGCGTGCTCGCCTGCCTGCTCGCCGCGGCGGTCGCCACCCGGTTCCCCGAGCACCGCCCACCGGCCGTCCCGCCCGCTCCGGCCGGCGTACCCGACCAGGCCGGCGTACCCGACGCGGCCACACGGCCGCTGGTTGCCACCGTGCCCGGGAAAGACAATCCGGAAGCCAACCTGGACGACGATGACGACCTGGGCTGGTGGGACACGCTGCGGGCCGGGGTGACGCAGGTCCGGACGCGACCGCCGGTACGGGCAGCCGTGCTGCTGGTCGCCGTGGTCGCCGCCGACTGGGGCGCCCTGGACGAGTACACCCCGCTGCTGGCCCTGGACACCGGCGTCGGGGCGCAGGCCGTGCCGCTGCTGCTCCTGCTGCTCTGGGCCGGCGTGACCATCGGCGGGCTGCTCGCCCCGGCGGGGGAGCGGTTGGGCAATCGGGGGTACGCCGCTCTGCTGGGCCTGGTCGGCGTCGCGCTGGCCGGGGGCGCCCTGACCGGGCATCCGGCCGGGTTCGCCCTGCTCGCGGTGGCGTTCGGGGCCGCGCAACTGGCCACCGTGCTGGCCGACGCGCGGCTCCAGGCCCGGATCACCGGCACCAGCCGCGCCACCGTGACCTCGCTGGCGGGGATGGCCACCGACGTGCTGATCATCGGAACGTACGCCTGCTACGGCCTCGTCGCCACGGCGGCCGGCAACGCGGTGGCGTTCGCGGTGACGGCCGGGCCGTACCTCATCGTGGCTCTGGTGCTGCTCCGCCGCCGCGGACGCCCCGCGGCCGTGCCCACCGACGTCACCGCGGCGGCCGCGCGCGGCGCGGACTGACCGGGGCCGGCGGCGGCCTCCGCGGTCGCCGCCGGCCCCACGCTCAGCCGGCCAGGTGCAGGAACGACCACTGGTGTCCGTCGAGGTCCCGGAAGCCGCGCATGTACATCGGCCCGTTGGCCGTCCCCGGCCCGAGCGACTCCCCACCGGCGACCGCCGCCTGGTCGACCAACTCGTCGACCTGCTCCCGGCTCTGCACCGACAGCCCGATGATGACCTCCCGGCTGGCCTGCGTGTCCGTGGCGGCGACCCCGGTGTACTCCTCGAAGCCCGAGCGGAGGTGCAGCATCAGCCGGGTGCTGTCGGAGATGGTGAGCGCCAGGGTGTCCCCGTCCACGTCGGCCTGATCGCTGGTGAAGCCGAGCGCCCGGTAGAACTCGGCGGCGGTGGTCAGGTCACGCACCGGCAGGTTGATGAACGTCATGGTCATCGGTGGTCTCCGTTCGACTCGAGCACTACCTTCAACGTGGCGAGCCGCTCCCGCCAGTACGCCTTCAGCTCCGCGGCCTGCTCGGCCCCGGTCAGCTTCTCGTGCAGGACGGTGACCCGGGCCTTCGACTCGCCGACAGCGTCGAAGCCGACGACGATCCGGGTGGGGCCACCGGCCCAGTCGGCCCGGAAGCTGCGGGGCGCGGTGGCGGTGCGGACGCGTACCTCGACGTCGGGCAGCCAACGGGCGCGTGCCGTCTCGTCGGCGAAAGCCTCGTACAGCCGCAGCGCCGGCACCGCCACCGTCCGGCTGGCGCTGGCGGAGAAGCCGCCGCCGCGTTGCTGACCGGGCGCGCGGAGGCCCCGTGTCTGCTCGTACCCGACGGTGATGGTCTGTGCCCACCAACCGGGCACCTCGTACTCGGCGACCAGGTGGCGGGCGATCTGGGTGTGTGTCCACTCGGTGGCGGCCGCAGCGTCGAGCAGGGCGAACCACTCGGCCCAGCCACGGCCGGTCCGGGCGCGGATCAGGTCGTCGGCGATCCGCTCGGTCTGCGCCGCGGCGGGCCGGGGAGGCGGTGCCGTGACAGGCCCCGGAGGCGGTGCCGTGCCGGGCTCCGGAGGCGGCGCCGCGTCCGAGGCCGGCTCGGCGGCCCGACTGATCAGGTGCCGGCGGGCCGTGGTGTAGCTCTCGCCGGTCTTCTCCATCCGGGTTCGGACCCGGGTCTTGAACGATCTCTGACTGGTCATCACATGCTCCCGGTCAACGGCACGGTCACCGGGACTCACGCTCCCGCCGACCCCGCCGGAGTGGGGCATGTGGCACTACGTCCCGAGGGCTCCAGGCCCCCTTTGCCTCCGCGTTGCCGGCGGCGTGAGCGCCGGGAGGGAGGTGCGGCGCAGGACCACGCCGAGGTCATACTATGCCCGAACCGGCTTCCGGCGCAGCCGTCAGGGCTGGTCGCCGTCGAGGTAGACCCATCGGCCGTCCTCGCGAACGAACCGGCTGCGTTCGGTCATCGCGCCGGGCCGGCCCGCGTCCCGGTAGTGGGCGTGGAACGTCACCGTGCCGGTGGTGTCGAGCAGGCCGCCCCGCTCGGTCTCGACGATCTCCAGTCGGATCCACCGTTGCCCCCGGTCAAGGTCCAGCGAGGCGGGCCGGGTCGAGGAGTGCCAGCTGCGCAGCAGGTAGCCGGTGTCGCCG
The DNA here is from genome assembly GCF_003667455.1 of Micromonospora sp. CV4. NCBI lineage: Bacteria > Bacillati > Actinomycetota > Actinomycetes > Micromonosporales > Micromonosporaceae > Micromonospora > Micromonospora sp. CV4. The sequence goes on from NZ_RCVI01000247.1 coordinate 5,500, forward strand.
AGGGCGAAGGCGCTGAATCGGGAGCGCATCAACGCCTCGGCCGTCGGCGCCTGAGCCACCCCGGTGTGTACCGGCGCGCAGCAGTTGGCGTACGCCTGTCCGGAGCCGCACGGGCAGGCCCGTCCGGTCGTCACGTCCGCCCGCTTGCGCCCACTTCTGCCCACGACACCATCCTGCCGTACCACCTGCTAGTCCACCCGCACCGGCAGCGGCACCGGCCGCTTCGCGACCCGGTCGTCGCCGGACGACCGGCCGCGCAGGTGCCGGGCCAGCCAGGGCAGCAGGTGCCGGCGGGTCCAGGCCAGCTCGGCGCCGAACACCTCGCCCCGGCGACGCCGGGGCGCCGGCGGCAACGGCCGGGTCCAGGAGTCGTCGAACCCGGGCAGACCCGCCGTGTACGCCAGCGCGGCCGCGATCCGCTCGTGGCCGGCGCTGTTGGCGTGCAGCCGGTCGTCGCTCCACAGCCGGGGATCGGAGGAGACCGGGTGGGCGCCCAGGTCGAGCAGGGTGGCCCCGGTCCGCGCGGTCGCCGCCCGCAACGCCTCGTTGAGGGCCAGCATCCGACCGCGCAGCGGCCGGGCCAGCGGCATCACCGGCGCCGGGTCCGGCATGGTGAAGGTCAGGACGGTGGCGCCCTGCCCGACGAGGGCCCGCTGCATCGCCGCCACGTCCTCGGCGACCTGGTCCGCGTCGAAGGAGGGGCGCAGCACGTCGTTCATGCCGGCGACCACGGTGGCCAGGTCGGGGGCCAGGTCGAGGGCGGGCTGGAGCTGTTCGGCGCGGATCCGGGCGGTGGTGCGGCCCCGGATGGCCAGGTTCGCGTACTCCAGGCCGCCCTGGGCGCGGGCCACCGCCACCGCGAAGCGGTCGGCCCAGCCCCGGTAACCACCGGCGCCGTCCGGGTCGTCGAGCCCCTCGGTGGTGCTGTCGCCGATCGCCACGTACCGCTGCCACATCACCCGCGCGAGGTTAGCCCCCCGTCGCCGGCCGGCGTACCGGCGGTCGCCGGCAGTGACGGGGGACGCGCGGGCGTCACAGCCAGCCCGAGCGGCGGAACAGGCGATACAGGGCGAGGGCGGCCACCGCCATCAGGGTGAGAGCGCCGGCGTAGCCGTAGCGCCAGGCCAGCTCCGGCATGTGCGAGAAGTTCATGCCGTACACGCCGGCGATGCCGGTCTGGGTGGCCGCGATGGCCGCCCACGCCGCGATCTTGCGCATGTCGTTGTTCTGTTCCACGGCGAGCTGCGCCAGCCGGGACTGGACGATCGAGGTGAGCAGGTCGTCGTACGCGGCCACCCGGTCCACCGCCCGACTCAACCGGCCGTCCACGTCGACGAACCAGCGGTGCAGGGCGCGCGGCGGCCCGTCGGAGCCCGGGTCGAGCAGCGTGCGCATCGGCGCCTGCAACGGCAGCACCGCCCGCTTGAACTCCACCACCTCCCGCTTGAGCTGGTAGATGTGCTGGATGTCGGCGGAGCGGTCGCGGGCGAACACCGACTCCTCGACCCGTTCCAGGTCCCGCTCCACGTGCCCGGCCACCTCCAGATAGGAGTCGACCATCCGGGCGCAGACCGCGTACGCCACCGCCCATGGTCCTGCGGCCAGCAGCGCCGGTCGGCGTTCGATGTCGGCGCGGACGCTGCGCAGCGCCCCGGCGGCGCCGTGCCGCACGGTGATGGCGAACCGGTCGCCCAGCAGCACCATCACGTCCCCGGTGTCGATCACCTCGGAGGTGTCGGTCAGCTCGTCGTGCTCCACGTACCCGGCGGTGCGCAGCACCAGCAGGGTGACCGGTCCGTGGCGCTGCACGGTGGGCCGGTGCCCGTCGGCGAGGGCCTGCTCGACGGTCAGCTCGTCGAGCCCGAAGGTCCGGCCCACCGCGGCGAGCACCGCCGGCCCGGGGTCGTGCAGTCCCAGCCAGACGAAGGCGTCGCGGCCACGCCGGGCGTGGGCGTACGCGTCGGCGTAGTGCGGGCGGCCCGGCTCGCGCCGGCCGTTGACGTAGACGGCGCAGTCGACCACGGCGTCCGGATTGGACCGGCGCGGAGCGGGCACCGCACCCTCGACCCGACCGAGCAGCCGACGGGTCAGGGCGCGGACGCCTCGGCCGGCCCGGTCCCGTACCGATTGCTGATCCACCGCGTGCCTCCCCGTCGACGGCGCACCGCCCCACGGTGCCCGGAGGGGATGGTGCCACCGCATTCTGCCGAGCAGGGTCCGGCTCCCGACAGCCGGGCGGCCCGGCTCAGGCCGTGCGGGTGGCGAAGACGACGATGTTGTCCACGTAGTTGCCGGTCCCGGCGTCGAACCGGCCGCCGCAGGTGATCAGGCGCAGCCCGGCGATGTCCGACGGCCCGTAGACCAGCGTGGTGGGGAAGTGCTCCTTGGGGTACGACCGCACACCGTCCACGGTGAACGTGGTGACCCGCGCGTCGGCGCGGGTGATCTGGATCTCCTGGCCGGCGCGCAGGCGCCCGAGGTCGAAGAAGACCGCCGGTCCGGCCGGGGAGTCGACGTGTCCGACCACGACCGCGTTGCCGGTCTCGCCCGGACTGACCCCGTGCCGGTACCAGCCGGCGAGGGTCGGCCGGTCCAGGGGCGGCACCTCCAGCACCCCGGCGGCGTCCGCGCCGACCGGGACGACCTCGGCGCGTACGCCGATGGCCGGGATCTGCACCCGGACGGGGGCGGCGCGGGGCAGCGGCGCCAGGTCCGGTGCGGGGTGGGTGCGGGTCGGCGCGTCGACCGGCGGCCGTGGTGGCCGCGCCGGGTCGGCGGTGACGCCGACGGTGATCAACCCCAGCCCGCTCACGCCGAGCAGGGCGACCACGGCCGGTAGGGTCCGCCGTCTCCACACGTGCCGACCTCCGTACGGGATCGTCGGGGTGCCCGCGCCGGTTTCACCGGTGCGGGCACCCGTCCTCAGGGATGGAGCGGGTCGCCGGTCAGGCGACGGCGGACACCGGACGGCGTCGGCGAATCAGGAGCACCGCGCCCACGGCGGCGGAGCCGAGCAGCGCGCTGCCGGCGGCGAGGGCACCGTTGTCGCGGTTGCCGCCGCCGGAGCCGGCGGGGGCGCCGCCGATCGGGGTGACGGTGAACGTGGCGCTGCCGGCGGAACTGCCGTCGCCACAGGTGGCCGCCACGGTGTAGGTGCCGAGCGTGAACCCGGCGGTGAAGAGTTCGGCGCTGAGCCCGCCGCCGGCCGCGGCCGTGGTGGACCGGACGTTCTGGTCGCGGTTGGGGCCGGTGACGCGGAAGATGGCGTCGCCCGACTTCGGGTTGCAGGTCGTCGCGGTGAGCACGACGGTCCCACCGACCGGTGTGGTGGCTGGTGACACGGTGGTGTCGGCCAGTGCGGCGCCCGGCAGCAGGAGCGTGCCGAGGCCCACGCCGAGCGCCGCCGAACAGAGTGCTGTTGAGACCTTCATACGCGTCTTCCCTCACTTTTCGTCCGCTGACTACGTGGGACGTCGTTCGGGTGGCCAACTCCGTGACTAGCACCGGTGTGCCCAACACTAGGTGCGTTGGGACCTCGATCCGGTGAAAATGAGAAATCCTCGTTGCCGTCACGTGTCCACCCGAAGGCCGGGAGAGCTGCGGAAAGGCCGACACGGCCCGACCGGCGCCGCTGATCCGATCGATGTCCGTCCGGCCGGGCTGTCACGGGTGGGTCGATGGCGAGGTATTGCCGGCGACGGCGGTAATGCACCACCCGACGCCGGTGGCGGCGGATGGTGGGGCGGTGTGGCAGCGTGGGGCGATGACCGATTCCGCGCCGCTGGACGTCGACCTCGCGTTGCTCGGTGGTGGCGGCGCCGCGTCGCTGCTGCTCGCCGCGCTGGACCGGCACGGCGTCCGCGACCTGCGGATCGCGGTCGTCGACCCGGTGCGCCGGCGGGGCCAGGACCGCACCTGGGCGTTCTGGGGCCACCCGGACAGCGACCTGGACCCGCTGCTCAGCGCGAGCTGGCAGCAGGTCGAGGTGGCGACGCCGGCGCGGCGTCGCATCCTGGACCTGGCCCCGCTGCGGTACGCCATGCTCCGCTCCGGCCCGGTCTACGACCGGGCTGCCGAGGCCGAGCGCCGCCTCGACGCCACCCGGATCGTCGCGCCCGCCGAGACGGTGGTCGACGACGGCACGCGCGTGGAGGTGCGCACCGGCGGCGGGCCGACCGTGCGGGCCGGCTGGGTGCTCGACTCCCGGCCCCGCCCACCGGCCCGAGCGGGGCGGACCACCTGGTTGCAGCACTTCCGGGGCTGGTGGCTCGAAGCCGACCGCCCGGTGTTCGACCCGGCGCGGGCCGTGCTGATGGACTTCCGCACCCCGCAGCCCGCGCGGGGCGTCTCGTTCGGGTACGTGCTCCCGGTGAGCGACCGCTACGCCCTGGTCGAGTACACCGAGTTCTCGCCGGCCCTGCTCACCGATTCCGGGTACGACGCGGCGCTGGCCGGCTACCGGGACCTGCTCGGGCTCGATCCGGCCGGGCTGCGGGTGCGCGAGGTGGAGAACGGGGTGATCCCGATGACGGATGCGCCGTTCCCGGCCCGGCCCTCGCCCCGGGTGGTCCGTCTCGGCACGGCCGGCGGCGCGACCCGCCCCTCCACCGGCTTCACCTTCTCCGCCATGTACCGCCAGGCCGACCAGGTGGCCCGCGCCCTCGCCGCCGGCCGGCCACCGGTACCCGCGCCGGCGTACCCGCGGCGGCACCGCTGGATGGACGCGGTCGCGCTGCGCGCGTTGGACCGGGGCGGTGTCGGCGGCCCGGACTTCTTCGACCGGCTCTTCGACCGCAACCCGGCCGAGCGGGTGCTGCGCTTCCTCGACGGCGCCACGACCCCCGCCGAGGAGGTCGCGGTGATGAACTCCACCCGGCTGCTTCCGATGATCGCGGCCACCGCCGGCGACGCGGCGGACCGGGTCCGCGACCGGCTGCGCCCACCCCGAACCGCCCCGGCCATCCCGCCGGCCGTGGTGGGCGTCCCGCCGTCGGGCGGCGGGCGTGGTGGCCGCGCCTAGCCGAGCCGGCGCGCGAGATTTTCGGCCCGTGCCGGTCCGGCGTGGCGGCCCCCCGAGCGCGGGGCACGGCGTCGCCGCCCGGTAGGTTGCCGGGCATGGTGGACGCGGCGGCCAGCAGAGGTGTGCAGATCTGGACCGACGGGGCGTGCAGCGGCAACCCCGGGCCGGGCGGTTGGGGCGCGCTGCTGCGCTACGGCGACCACGAGCGGGAGCTGTGCGGCGGTGAGGCCACACCGACCACCAACAACCGGATGGAGCTGATGGCGGCCATCCAGGCGCTGGAGAGCCTGAACCGGCCGGTCGTCGTGGAGCTGCACACCGACAGCACGTACGTGCGCAACGGCATCACCAGCTGGCTGGCGTCCTGGAAGCGCAACGGCTGGCTCACCGCCGCGAAGCAGCCGGTGAAGAACGCCGACCTGTGGCAGCGCCTGGAGGCGGCCTGCGAGCGGCACCAGGTCACCTGGCTCTGGGTCAAGGGGCACAACGGGCACCCGGAGAACGAGCGGGCCGACGGGCTGGCCAACAAGGGCATGACCGAGGCGCGGGCCGCGGCGCTGGCCAGCCGCTGACCTCGCGCTGAGCCCGCGTCAGCGGGTGGCGTCCGGATGCCCGGGCATGGTGGATCCGCCGCCGCTGCTGCCGGAGGAGCCCCCGGCGACACCCGAGTTGTCGTCCTCGGTCACGATGTCCGGCCGGACGTCGGTGCCGTCCGGCGGCGGCACCTCGGTGTCCGCCTCGACCTGCACCAACCGGGCCTGGCCGGCCTCGTCCTCGCTGTGCTGCGGGTCGCTCGGCTGCTCACCGTCGCGCTTTCGGAAACCCACGCCGTGCCCCCCGTCGGTGCCGTTCCGCGTCGGCGGTGGCTACCCGGCGTCACCGTTGACGAAACCTCGCCCGCCGGCGCTGACCGCCGTTGCGACCGTCTCGGCCGGCGGCGGCGCGGACGGCAGCCGCAGTGTCCCTCGGCGGCTGAGCGCGACGACCAGGGCCAGCGCCAGCGCGGCGGACACCACCAGGAACGCCGGGGTGTTGCCGAGGTGGTCGTTGACCACTCCGCTGGTCGCCGAGCCGACGGCGATGCCGACCTGCCCGGCGGTCTGCAACCAGCCGTACGTCTCGGCGAGGTGGGGCGCTGGGGTGGACCGGGCCAGGATCTCGTCGGTGACGGCGAGGAAGGGTGCCAGCGCGAGACCGAAGAGCGCGAGCGCCACGGCCATCTGCGGCACGCTCCGGGGCAGCAGCAGCGCCAGCGAGGTGGCGGCCAGCATGCCGACCAGCGTCAGGTACGCCCCACCTGGGGTGCCGGGCCGGCCCCGGCGGGCCAGCAGCAGGCCACCCGCCAGGCTGCCCACCGACCAGATGGTGACCAGCAGTCCGGCCTGGTCGGGGTGCCCGACGGTGGTGGCGAAGGCGGGCACCAGCACCCACATCGCGCCGATGCCGGTCATGTAGCCGAGGTGGGTGCCGACGATGGTGCGACGGGTGGCCCTGCCGGGCAGCGCGGACCGTCTCTCGGCGGGCCGCCGGTCGACCTCACGTGGCGGCAGGACGGCGGCCATGCCGACGAGCCCGGCGGTGCCGATGACGGCGAAGGCGACCAGCGCCGCCGTGGGACCACTGATCAGCAGGCTCAGCGTCACGGCCAGGGGACCTCCGACGTAGAGCACCTCCTGCCCGACGGCGTTGACCGCGTACGCGCGGGAGAGCACGGGGGTGGGCACGATCCGGGCCAGGTGGGAGCGTCCACTGCCGACCGCCGGTGGCGTGCTGAGCCCGGCCGCGGTGGCCAGCGCCACGAACGCCACCGGCTCGGTGGTCACCGCCAGCCCGAGCAGGGCGAGCAGGTGGGCGAGGCCGGTGGCGAGCAGCACCGGCCGGGCACCGAGCCGGCCGAGGAGTCGACCGGCCAGCGGCGCGGTGAGCGCCAGCCCGATGCCGCAGCCGGCGCTGGCCACACCGGCGGTGGCGAAGCTGCCGGTGTTCTGGTGACCGAGCAGCACGACGAGCAGTTGACGCAACGCGACTGGTAGCTGTGCCACGGTCATCAACACGATGAGCAGCAGCGCCCGCCGAGGTACATTCATGACTTATGAATCTACCCGCGGATGCTTCGCCGAACCTCCTCGGTGCGCTCGCCCTGCTCGTCGGCTCGCGGATGCGCTCGTCGGTCAGCGCGTCCGTCGGGGCCGGAGGTGCGCTCGCCGAGGCGCTCGTCGTCCTCAAGGACCAGCCGGGCGTGACCGCCGAGTGGCTGGGCCAGGTGCTGGGGCTGACCCAACCCGGTGTGGCGCACCTGGTCCGGCGGCTGCGGGAGCAGGGCTGGGTGGAGAGGCGACCGGGTGCCGACGCGCGCAGCCGTGCGCTGCACCTCACCACCGACGGCATGGCCGCCGCCGCCGGGATCCTGCACTCCCGGCAGGAGGCGCTGACTGCGCTGCTCGCCCCGCTGACCAGCGAGCAGCGCCGCCAGCTGGAAGACATCGCCCGCACCCTGCTGCAGGACGAGGTGACGGACGACCGCAGCCTGGCCCACCTCTGCCGCCTCTGCGATCGCGCCCGCTGCCCGCAATGCCCGGTCCACGCGGGGTACCGCGAGTTGACCGGGGACTGACCGCTACGCGTACCCGATCGGGGGTGGCGCCGCCCTATTGACGCCGGCCGCGACGGGCGGGCGCCGCGGCGCGGCCCGGCCGGCGGACCGGGGTAAGGGTCAGGGCCGTCCAGTGCGCCGGCCGGGTGAGCGTCCCCGGCAGCCCGGTGCGCGCGTCACCGCGGGCGGCGTCCAGTTGGGCCTGGTGCAGGAAGAGAGTGGTCCGCACGTCCGCGCCGCGCAGGTCGGCGCCCCGCAGGTCCGCGCCGGTGACGTCGGCCAGGCCCAGGTCGACACCGCGCAGGTCGGCGCCGATCAGCAGCGCCCCGCGCAGGTTGGCGCGGCGCAGGTCCGTCCCGCGCAGATCCGCCCCCAGCAGCTGTGCGCCCCGGCGGTCGGGGCCGGCGGCGCCGCCCCGGGAGCGGGCCGCGTCCCCGGCCCGCGACAGCAGCGGGTTGACCCGGTCCCGGTGCGCGGCCACGTCCACCGCGCGCAGCTGCGCCGGGTCACCTCCGGTGAGCGCCGCCGTCTCGGCGCGGGCGCGCTCCAGCTCGACGCGCAGCTCGGCCGGCGGGCGCAGCGCCACCGCCTCGGTGAGGTACCAGAGCAGCTCGTGCAGCGGACGCAGCACGGTGAACGCCGCGGCCATCTCCGGCAGCGTCTCCGGCGCGTCCCGCCAGTCCCGCCCGCCGAAGGTCACCTGGGCGACCTGCTGACCGGCGCCGAAGCAGTCGAACACCGTGCAGCCCGGAAACCCCCGCTCCCGCAGCTCGGTGTGGATGCCGCAGCGGTGGTCGGCACGCAGGTTGGCGCAGGGTTGACCGGCCGGCTTGTCGACGGCGAAGTCCGCCGACGCGGCGAAGGCCGGCACCACGCAGCACAGCCCGAAGCAGCGTCCGCAGTCGGCGCGCAGCTGCGTCGGCCCGGGCGGGGAGGCGGGGCTGGGTGACACGCGGATGGCCCTCCTGGCGATCGGTCACGGCAACACCATTGTCCCGCGTGCCGCCCGGACCCGGCAGGTCGGGGTTACCGTCCGTGCGGGTCACTGCCCGTCGCGGAGCGGGGTGCCGGGGCGCCCCGGCTGCTGCGGCGCCAACCGGCGGATCGCCCGGTCCCCGTTGCCGGGCCCGTACTTCTGGTCGAAGTGCCGGACCACGGTGGCTGCCGGCGTACGGTCGCCGTCCACCACCTCGGCCAGGGTGAACACGCCCGGCGCCGCCCCGGGTGCCCGTGGTGGCAGCGCGGTCCGCACGGTCAGCGGCCGGGCCAGCCGGAACGCGTGGCAGTCGACGTAGTGCTGCCCGTCCACCGTCACGTACGGCACCTGCACCTCGACCACGTCCGAGTCGTCGTGGCGCAGCGTGACCGTCACCGACCAGTACCGTTCCAGGTCCAAGGTCGCCTGCTCGTGCTCCCACAGCTCCTCGAACCGGGCGTGCACGAACCCGCCCCACGGGCTGTCCATGTCCACCTCGAGCTGGGGCACGTTGAACGACAGCTTCCCGATCGGGAAGAACGAGATCAGCGCCCGACCGTCCCACTGGTAGAGCTGGATCGACGGGGAGGCGTCGTAGAGCCGCACCTGCAGCCGGTGCCGCAGCCGGGGGTCGAGGGTGTCGGAGAAGGCGGCCAGGTGGCGCAGGTTGGTGCGGATCTGCCGAGGAACGTTCACCCGCTGCCGTTCCAGCTCCTCGGAGCGCTGCTGGGCGGCGGTGCAGTCCGGGTCGAGCAGGAGCAACTGCACCTGGGAGCCGTTGGCCAGCGCCGCGCGTACCGCCCCCAGCGTCTCCTCGCGGTGTCGCTGCTCCAGCAGGATCGTCCAGGTGTCGAGGATCCGCACGCGCCGGCCGGCGCGGTGCAGCCGCGCCACGAACGCCTGCTGGTCGAAGCTCAGGTGCTCCTGCACCCGCGCCTTGCGGGCCTCCTCGAACAGGGGGTCGAAGATGACGTACGAGATGGCCGCGAGCACGACGCTGGCACCGAGGTTGAGCAGCAAGTCGCTCAGGAAGCCGGTGCTGCGCCAGGCCGCCAGCAGCATCAGGGCCGCGATGCCGAGCAGCGTCCCACCGACGACGAAGGCGCGTCGTTGCCGCCCGCCCCGACCAGCCCACTCGGGCATCCGGTCCCCCTCCGTCGTCGGCCGGCCGCACCGCCGCCGCTGATCACCGGAATGGGGAAGGATACGTGCCCGGTTTGCCGCTCGCTGTCCCGTTCACGACCGATCGCGTTTTCGCGCTGCGGTCAGACCGAGCGCCAGTCGTTCGACGTCAGGCTGTTGGCCTGCGGGCCCATCAGCAGCATGCCGCCGTCGACCGGCCAGGACGCCCCGGTGACGTAGCTGGCGGCGGGGGAGGCGAGCAGCGCGACCACGGCGGCGACCTCCCGGGCGTCGCCCGGCCGCCCCACCGGTACGCCGGGCCGCTCCTGGGTGAACGGGTCGACGTCCTCCTGACCGGTCATCGGCGTGGCGATCTCGCCCGGGGCGACCGCGTTGACGGTGATTCCGTCGGCGGCCAGCTCCTGTGCCATCACCTTGGTGAGCAGCCCCAGCCCACCCTTGGCCGCGCAGTACGCGGCCGAGCCGACCCGGGGCGCGTGCTCGTGCACGCTGGTGATGTTGATGATCCGCCCGCCGACCCCGGCGGCCCGCATCCGCCGCGCGGCGAGCTGCCCGCACAGGAACGGCGCCTCCAGGTCGACGGAGAGCACCTCCCGCCACTTTTCCCACGCGGTGTCGACGAACGGGGTCGAGGCGCCGGTGCCCGCGTTGTTCACCAGAACCCCGATGCCGCCCAGCCGGTCGGCGAGCTGATCCACCACCGCCGCCGCCTCCGGCAGCCGGGTCAGGTCGACCTCGGCGACCTCGCAGCGTCGCCCGGTGGCGCGGACCTCGGTGGCGGTCCGGTCCGCGCCGTCCGGGTCGCCGTACCAGGTGATGCCGATGTCGAAGCCGGCCTCGGCCAGGGCGACCGCGCAGGCCTTGCCGATGCCGGAGTCCGCACCGGTGACGACCGCGATCCTCGGGTAGTTGCCGTATCGCTGGGGCATGCTCCCGCACTACCCGCACCGCGAGGGCGCCAATCGGGTGTACCGGTGGGCGCGGCGGGTAGCCGCCCGGCATGGAGCTGGTTCAGGAGTCGCCGTACCGGTTCCGGATCGACCGGGAGGCGCCGATGCGGGTGCCCGGTGTCGTGTTCGCCGTGCCGGAGCTGCTGCCCGACGTCGGCGCCGACCGGTCGCTGGACCAGGTGGCGAACGTGGCCACGCTGCCCGGCATCGTCGAGGCGTCGTACGCCATGCCCGATGTGCACTGGGGTTACGGTTTCCCGATCGGTGGCGTCGCGGCCACCGACGTCGCCGCGGGCGGTGTGGTCTCGCCCGGCGGGGTGGGCTTCGACATCTCCTGCGGGGTCCGGCTGCTCACCGCCGAGCTGGACCGGGCGGAGCTTCCCCGGGTCATCGACGCGCTGATGGACGGTCTGGACCCGGCCATTCCGCGCGGCATGGGTCGGGGCGCGGTCTGGCACCTCGCGGACCGCGCCGAGCTGGACGCGGTGCTGCGCGGCGGCTCCCGGTACGCCGTCGAGCAGGGGCACGGGGTGCCCCGGGACCTGGCCCGCTGCGAGGACGGCGGCGCGGTGGCCGACGCCGATCCGGCGCAGGTCAGCGAGCGGGCGGTGCAGCGGGGGCAGGGCCAGGTCGGCAGCCTCGGCTCCGGCAACCACTTCCTGGAGGTGCAGGCCGTCGAGGAGGTGTACGACGAGCCGGTCGCCGCGGCGTTCGGGCTGCGTCAGGGGCAGGTCTGCGTGATGATCCACTGTGGCTCTCGAGGGTTGGGTCACCAGATCTGCACCGACCACGTACGGATCATGGAACGGGTGATGCCCCGGCACGGCATCGAGGTGCCGGACCGGCAGCTGGCCTGCGCGCCGGTGGATTCGCCGGAGGGGCGCGCCTATCTGGGCGCGATGGCCGCCGCGGCGAACTACGCGCGGGCCAACCGGCAGCTGCTCACCGAGGCAGCCCGCCGGGTCTTCACCCGGGTCGCCGGGACCGACCTGGACCTGGTCTACGACGTGTCGCACAACCTCGCCAAGATCGAGGATCACGAGCGGGACGGCGGCGCCCGGCGGCTCTGCGTGCACCGCAAGGGCGCCACCCGCGCGCTGCCACCCGGTCACCCGGACCTCCCCGCCGACCTGCGCGACGTCGGGCAGCCGGTGCTGATTCCCGGCTCGATGGGCACCTCGTCGTACGTGCTTACCGGCGTCGCCGGCAACCCGGCCTTCGCGTCCACCTGTCACGGCGCCGGCCGTACCCGCAGCCGGGGTGCGGCCACCCGCGCCGCGCGGGGCCAGGACGTGCGGCATGACCTGGCGGCGCGGGGCGTGGCCGTGCGCGGCGCGTCCCGCAAGGGGCTGGCCGAGGAGATGCCGGAGGCGTACAAGGACGTGTCGGCGGTGGTGGAGGCGGCCCGGGGCGCCGGGCTGTGCCGACTGGTCGCCCGGCTCACGCCGCTCGGCGTGGCCAAGGGCTGACCGATCAGCCTGGCGCGCACGCAGCGGCGCTCAGACGTCCAGGGTCACCGCGCACGACCAGCCGGTGGCGTCCGGGCCGACGCGCAGCTCGTGCAGCGACACCGCCTTCGGCACCGCGCCGACCAGCTCCACCGCGTCGGTGCTGGTCGACCGCCAGCGCGCCCGCAGGCCACCGTCCCCGGTCGACCGCACGTCGCAGTCCAGCGGCAGGGCGCCCTCGGTGTCCAGCCGGAAGATCACCTCGTCCAACAGGCCGACCAGCAGGTCCTCGTCGTCACCGGGCGGCAGCTCGAACTCGGTGTCCGCCTCCGCCCGGGCGCCGCTGATGTCCGCGAACGTCTCGACCAGCGCGGCGACCGCCTCGGCCAGGCACGACTCCCGGTCCGGCGCCCACGCCTCGATCCGTACGTCGGCGGTGTGCGGCACGCTCCGGTGCCCCCGTTGCGTCGAGCGCTGCATGCCCCGATCATGCCCGTCGGTGGTGCCGCACCGCCCGGATCCTCGGGGACCACGGCGGTCCGGCTGGCGACGTACCGTCGTCGGATGCGGATCACCCGGTTCACCCACTCCTGCGTCCGCGTCGAGCACGACGGCGGCGTGCTGGTCGTCGACCCCGGCACGTGGAGCGAACCCCGCGCCCTGGCCGGCGCGGACGCCGTCCTGGTCACCCACGAGCACACCGACCACGTCGACGTGCTGCGCCTGGCCGGCCTGGGCGTCCCGGTGTACGCCCCGGAGGGCGCCCGGCTGCCCGACCTCGCCCCGCTGCCGGTGACCCGGGTCCACGCCGGGCAGCACTTCACCGCGGCCGGCATCACCGTCACCGCCCACGGCGGCCGGCACGCCGCCATCCACGAGGGCCAGCCCGACTGTCCCAACCTGGGCTACCTGATCGGCGACGGGCTCTACCACCCGGGCGACGCGCTGCACGTGCCGGACGAGCCGGTGCACACGCTTCTGGTGCCGGCGCAGGGGTCCTGGCTGCGCCTCGACGAGGCGATCCGGTTCGCCCGCGAGGTGGGCGCCGACCGGGCGTACCCGATCCACGACGCGCAGCTCAACGAGCGCGGCCTGGCCAGCGTGGCCGGCTGGTTCGCCGAGACGATTCCCGGCTACCGCCACCTCGTCCCCGGCGGCACCGCCTGACCGTCCGCGCCGTCCATGGCCGTCAGGTCGAACCGGGGCGTCGCGGCGGTGAGCACGGCGGCCCGGGCCGCCGTGGACCACCCGTCGGCCAGCTCCGTCACCAGCGTCGCGACCAGCCGGGTCACGTCCGCCTCGGCGCCCGGGTGCAGCGCCTCGGCGACGATCAGCACCGACGAGGTGCCCTCCCGCACAGCCGACCAGCCGCTCTGCCGGTTCGTCCAGCGCCGGGCGTGGGCACGGCCGGTGGCGTCCACGAAGGTCACCTCACCCGGGTCGGGGTGTTCGGTGTCGCCGGCGAAGCTCAGGTACTCCTCGTCGCCGTGGGCCGGCCGCACCACCAGGTCGCCGTCGACCCGGTCCAGGTCGAGCGCCGCCACCGGGATCGCGTACGCGGCCGAGACGGCGTTGCAGAGGTCGACCAGGGGGTGCAGCCGGGGCAGGTCGCCGTCCAGCCGCAACCGGCGCAGCAGCGCCTCGGCCGCGCAGCGGTACCGGGTAGGGCGCAGCCCCATGGCCGCGTACGCCCGCCGCCACGCCTGGATCTCCGGGAACCCGCTCTCGGCGCCGCCGGCCAACCGCTCCCGGGCGACGGCGAGATGACTGGCGGTCCGCTGCGCCACGTCGGCCGTGGCGGTGATCCCGGTGGCCCGCACCACGCCGGCGACCAGATCGGGGTACGCGGCGCGGAGCTGCGCGGAATGCTCGAACTGCACGGTTCTTCCTATCGTTCGGTGAGGGCGAGCGTCACGCCGAGCGCGACGAACGTGCCGGCGACGGACCGGCGCAGCCAGTCGGTGACCCGCGGCCGGGTCAGCACCCGCTCGCGGAGCCGGGCCGCGAAGACGCCGTAGCCGCTGAACACCACGAAGGTGAGCAGCATGAACACCGCGCCGCAGGCGAGCATCGAGCGGGTCGAGCCCGGTGCGGTGGTGTCCACGAACTGCGGCAGGAACGCGACGAAGAACAGCGTCGGCTTCGGGTTGAGCAGATTGACCAGCACCCCGGAGACGATCACCCGGGCCGCCGAGCGCGGTGGCGCGGCGGTGGACGTCGCGAAGGCGCTGCGGTCCCGCGCGGTCGACCAGCCCAGGTAGAGCAGGTACGCGACGCCGAGGTACCGGACCACCTCGAACGCCGCCGCGCTGGCCTGCAACAGCGCGGCCAGCCCGGTCAACGCCGCCAGCAGGTGCGGCACCACCCCCAGCGTGCAGGCGAACGCGGCCAGCACGCCGGCTCGGGCGCCCCGGGACAGCCCGGCGGAGAGGGTGAAGAACACCCCGGTGCCCGGAGTGATCACCACGATCAGCGTGGTGACCAGGAACGGGATTGTCACGGTCGTCCTCCGATGCCTCGGTGGTGCTGCCTGATCTCCACTCTGCTGCCAAGATGGTCCGGTGAGCAGGGCCAAACCGAGGGTGTCCGAGAGGTCCATAACGGCCGGCTCGGACTTCCTGCACCTGACCATCACCGACGCCCCGCCGGGCAGGCGGGCCGACTGGCTGGCCGGGCGGCTGCGCCAGGCCATCGCCGACGGGCGGGTGCCGGTCGGTGGGCGGCTGCCCGCCACCCGGGTGCTCGCCTCCGACCTCGGCGTCTCCCGGGGCGTGGTCACCGAGGCGTACCAGCGGCTGACCGAAGAGGGACATGTCACCGGTCGGGGCCGCGCCGGGACGGTGGTCGTCGCCGCCCCGGCCGGTGACATGTCCCTCTTCGGTCAGCCGCTGGTACGCC
>NZ_RCVI01000317.1:0-20513 GCF_003667455.1 Micromonospora sp. CV4
CGCCTCCGCCGCCTGGCGCCTCCGCCTCCGCATCGCCGCCGCCACGCCACGGTTCCCTCGCGGCAGCGACCGGGTGTGACGCGCCCCAGGGCGGGTCCCGCGAGCACGTCAGTGCGCGGTTGGTGGGGTGGTCGGACAGCTTCACGCATCGGCGGATGCAGTTTTTCACAGAGGACTTCCGGCTTTAGCTACCGTTCAGTAACGTCCCGGCCCACAGGAGCGCGACCGGTGCCGGATGTGTCGAATGCCGACATGGCGGTCGCGTCCACCGGCGCCGACGATGGCAGCACCCGGGCCCGTTCGGGTGCGGGACGAACCGGAGGTCACCGTGCAGGACATCCTCGAAGCGATCATGGCGGCGGAGGAATCGAGCGATCCGGACCGCGAGCTCGCCGGCGTCGGCGGGCTGCCCGTTCCGGAGAGCTACCGGGGCGTGGTCGTCCGCGCCGAAGAGGCCCGGATGTTCGACGGCATGGCCACCCGGGACAAGGACCCCCGCAAGGCGCTGCACGTGCAGGAGGTGCCGACGCCGGAGCTCGGCCCCGGCGAGGCGCTGGTCGCGGTGATGGCGAGCGCGATCAACTACAACACGGTGTGGACCAGCATCTTCGAGCCGCTGCCCACCTTCAAGTTCCTCCAGCGCTACGGCCGGCTCTCCGAGCTGACCCGCCGGCACGACCTGCCGTACCACGTGGTCGGCTCGGACGCCGCCGGCGTGGTGCTGCGCACCGGCCCCGGGGTGACCCGCTGGGCCGCCGGCGACGAGGTGGTCGCGCACTGCCTCTCCGTCGAGCTGGAGGACGCGGCCGGGCACGACGACACCATGCTCGACCCGCAGCAGCGGATCTGGGGCTTCGAGACCAACTTCGGCGGCCTCGCCGAGCTGTGCGTGGTCAAGGCCAACCAGCTGATGCCCAAGCCGCGGCACCTGAGCTGGGAGGAGGCCGCCAGCCCGGGGCTGGTCAACTCCACCGCGTACCGGCAGCTCGTCTCGCACCACGGGGCCAACATGAAGCAGGGCGACGTGGTGCTGATCTGGGGCGCCTCCGGCGGCCTCGGCGGGTACGCCACCCAGATGGCGCTGAACGGCGGCGCGATCCCAATCTGCGTCGTCTCCTCGCCGGAGAAGGCCGAGCTGTGCCGCCGGATGGGCGCGGACCTGGTCATCGACCGGGCGGCGGAGGGCTTCCGGTTCTGGAAGGACGAGGAGACCCAGGACCCGGACGAGTGGAAGCGCTTCGGCGAGCGGATCCGCGAGCTGACCGGAGGCGAGGACCCGGACATCGTCTTCGAGCACCCCGGCCGGGAGACCTTCGGCGCGAGCGTCTACGTGGCCCGGCGTGGCGGCACCATCGTCACCTGCGCCTCCACCAGCGGCTTCCAGCACCAGTACGACAACCGCTACCTGTGGATGCACCTCAAGCGGATCGTCGGCAGCCACTTCGCCAACTACCACGAGGCGTGGCAGGCCAACCGCCTGGTCGCGCTCGGCAAGGTGCACCCGACGGTGTCCCGCACCTACCCGCTGGAGCTGACCGGGCAGGCCGCGTACGACGTGCACCGCAACGCCCACCAGGGCAAGGTCGGGGTGCGCTGCCTCGCTCCCGCCGACGGGCTGGGCGTGCGCGACGGCGAGCTGCGGGCCCGGCACGAGGACGCGATCAACCGCTTCCGGGGGCACTGACCGGGCCATCGGCCGGACGGACGAGCACCGGACGGCCAATGCGGTGAACGGGCCATTGTTCTTCCATCGCCATTAGCGGGATACCCACCCGGATCGAACAAAGGGCCACGGGCGCGTCCCGTGGCCCTTTTCCGCGTCACGCTGCGTGGCGTCCGACCCGCCCGGGACCTGCCAAGATCGCCCATTGGTCCGGCCTCGCCGAGCACGGAAGTTGACCATGTAAAGAGGACACGAAAGCTGCGCACCGCTCTTGCGAAGCACCCTGGGGCGTCTGCCAGTATGTCCCAATGCCCCAGCAGCAGTCCTCCCCTCTCGCGTTCTTCGATAACGCGAACTCGCAGCCAGATTTCACCGTTGGCCTGCGCGGATACAACACCCACCAGGTCGACGACTTCATCGGCCGGATGACCGCCGCGCTGACCCAGTCCGAGCAGGCCCGTGCCGAGGCCGAGCAGCGGATGAACGACGCCCAGCGTCGGCTCCGCCAAGCCGAACAGCGCATGAGTGCGCTGGAGCAGAAGCTCACCGACACGAACAAGCAGCTCGAAGAGAACAGCCGGCCCACCCTCTCCGGGCTCGGCACCCGCGTCGAGCAGATCCTCCGGCTCGCCGAGGAGCAGGCCAACGACCACCGCAACGAGGCCAAGCGCGAGTCGGAGGGCATCCTCTCCGCCGCCCGCCTCGAGGCTCGTGAGATCACCGACAAGGCCCGCGCCGAAGCCGCCGCGATGAAGGCCAGCGCCGAGCGCGACGCCGGCAACCTGCGCACCGCCGCCGAGCGCGAGGCCGCCGAGGTCCGGGTGCAGGCCCGCCGCGAGGCCGACACGCTGCGCGCCGACGCCGACCGCGAGACCAAGCAGCTGCGTACCGTCACGGCGCACGAGGTGGCCGAGCTGAAGTCGACCGTGGAGCGGGAGGTGGCCACCCTCCGGGCCACCGCCGAGCGCGAGATCACCCAGCAGCGGGCCAAGGCGGCCCGTGAGGCCGAGGAGAAGCGCGCCGAGGCGACCAAGCTGCTCACCGACGCGCGGGACAAGCGCGACAAGGACCTCCAGGCGCTGGAGCTCCAGCTGGCCGAGCGGCGCGAGAAGTCCGAGCGCGAGGAGTCCGAGCGGCACGCCGCCCAGGTGGCGCAGACCCAGAAGATGGTCAGCGAGGCCGAGCAGCGGGCCCGGGCCGCGCAGGAGCGCGCCAAGGAGATCGAGCAGCGCGCCGAGGCCCGTCGGGTCGAGTCGGAGCGCAGCGCCAACGAGACGATCGACAAGGCCAAGGCGCTCTCCGAGAAGACGCTCAACGAGGCCAAGGCCGAGTCGCAGCGCCTGCTCACCGAGGCCCGCACCGAGGCGGAGCTGACCACCCAGGCCGCCCGCCGCGAGGTCGAGGACCTCACCCGGCAGAAGGACGCGGTCACCTCGCAGCTCGGTCAGATGCTCTCCGGGCTCGCCGGCATCGTCCCCGGTGTTCCGGCGAAGGCGGAGGCCAAGCCGGAAGCCAAGAAGGCCGACGGCGGTCAGGAGCGGGTGACCGCGGAGACCGCCGGCTGACGCGAGGCGTCAGGTCGGGGCATCGACGGCGCGAGGTGACACCGGGTGACCGGTGTTACCTCGCGCCGTATGCGTTTCCCACCCCTTGACATCCCGTTCTGCGAACCAAGTGAAGTAGGTCCCACATGGGCCGTCCGTATCGCCCCAGCAGGGCCCGATGCGTGTGAGGATGGGGGCATGTCGCACGGCGAGGAACTGTTCGCACTCGGCGGGGACGTGACCACGGAGCCCAGCTTCGAGTCCGCTCTGCGGGGTTACGAGAAACGACAGGTCGACCGGTACGTGGCGCGTGCCGAGCACGAGATCGCGACCCTCGCCGCCGAACGGGAACAGGCGTACACACAGATCCACAAGCTCGCCGGTCAGGTCGAGGTGCTCCAACGGGACCTCGCCCAAGTGCGCAAGCAGATGAACGTGGTGGACCGCGCCTCGTTCCGGCACCTCGGCCCCCGGGTCGAGTCGATCCTCACCCTCGCCGAGGAGCAGGCGGAGCAGATTCTGTCCGCGGCCAACGAGGAGATCGAGGCCCGTCGCGCCGCCGCCGAGCACATCATCGAGGAGGCCCGCGAGCAGGCCGCCCGGGCATTGAAGGACTTCGAGATCGCCCTCGCCGCGCGGCGTGCGGAGGAGGAGCGGCACAGCGCCGCCCTACGCACCGAGGCGGAGTCGACCCTGCGGGCGGCCAAGGACGAGTCGGCGAAGCTGCGCAAGACGGCGCAGGACGCGCTGACGAAGGCCCAGCAGGAGGCCACCCAGCTGCGGGACACCGCCAAGGAGATCCACACCCGGGCCCAGCAGGAGTCCACAAAGCTGCGCGAGACGGCCCGCGAGGCGCTGGCCACCGCCCGGCAGGAGGCCGGCGAGCTGCGCGAGGCCGCCAAGGAGGTGCACGCCAAGGCCCTCCAGGAGGCCAAGCGGCTCACCGACAGCGCGACCGAGGCCGGCCGGGCCACCCACGCCAAGGCGCAGCGGGAGGCCAAGCAGGTCATCGACGACGCGTCGATGGCCGGGCGGGCCACCCGGGCGAAGGCCCAGCAGGAGGCGGAACGGCTGGTCACGCAGGCCACCGAGTCGGCCAAGCGCAGCCGGACCGAGACCGAGTCGTACGTGCAGCGGATGCGCAGCGAGACCGAGGCGTACGTGCAGCACGCGCGGGCGCAGACCCAGCAGGAGCTGGGCGCCTGGCGGGCCGGGGTGGAACAGGAGGTCAACTCCCGACGGGAGACGGCCGACCGGGAGCTGGCCCAGCGGCGGTCCGCCGCCGAGCAGGAGTTCGCCAAGCGCCGCGACGAGCTGGAAAAGCAGTACAAGTCCCGCCTGCACGAGCTGGAGGCCGGGTTCACGAGTCGTCAGCAGGAGCTGGAGACCACCTTCAGCGGTCGTCAGCAGGAACTGGAAACCACCTTCACCACGCGCCGCGACCAGTTGGAGACCGAGTACACCAGCCGCAAGAACGAGCTGGAGACCGAGTACACCTCCCGCAAGAACGAGATCGAGCAGGGCGCCGCCGCGGTCCGCGAGGCGGCGGAGCAGGACGCGCTGACCATGCGCCTGCGGGCCGAGGAGGAGGCCGCCGAGCTGCTGAGCCGGGCCGAGACCGAGGCGGGCGACAAGCGCCGCACGGCGGACGAGCACGTCGCGGCCTCCCGCCGCCAGTTCGAGGAGTACGCGGCCACCACCCAGCAGCACCTGGCCACCACCCAGCAGCATCTGGCGGCGACCCAGCAGGAGGCGGCGGCCGGCCGGCAGCAGCTCGCCCAGGTGATGCTGGAGATCGCCCAGGCCCAGCAGCAGCTCGCCGACCTGCGACAGGAGACCTGGAAGTCCCGGCAGGAGTCCGACGAGCTCCAGCGGCAGGTGGCCGAGCTGCGGTTGCAGAGCGCCACCGTTCCGGTCGCCGGCGACGGCCCGGCCACCGAGGCCGCCCCCGCCGGGGCGACGAACGGCGTGGCCGCCGGCACCGGTGCCACCACGACGGCGAAGGCCGCGGCGGCGCAAGCCGGGGCCGCTACAACGGCGAGCGGGGCGGCAGCCGGAGCAGGTGCCGCCAAGGCGGCGAGCGGCGCGCAAGCCGGAGCAGGTGCCGCCAAGGCGGCGAGCGGGGTGGCAGCCGCCGGAGCAGGGGCCGGCCCGGCCAACGGGATCAAGGCTGACCCCGCCGATGCCACGCCCGCCGACGCCAAGCAGCCCGCCAACGCCGACCCCGCCGAGGTCGGGCAGCCCGCCAACGCCAAGCGTCCCGCCAACGCCGGGCAGCCGGATAACGCCAAGCAGCCCGCCAACGCCACGCCCGCCGAGGTCAGGCAGCCCGCCGACGGCAAGCGGCCCGCCGACGCCGCACAGCCCGCCGACGCCGGGCAGCCGGACGACGCCGGGGATGAGCCGGCGAAGGACTCCGGGCAGACCATCGCCCGGCCGGTGGCCGAGCCGGTGACGACTGTCGACGGTGGCGCGGCCAGCGCCGGGGTGGACGGCGAGCCGACGGTGGCCGCTGTCCCGGGCGAGGGCGGTCGCGGCGCCAAGCCGACCAAGATCACCAGCACCGGCGAGAACGGCAAGCGCCCCACCAAGCCGACCACCGACGAGCGCAGCGCCAAGCCCAGCAAGGTCACCGTCGAGAAGGACTGACCGGGCCGGCGACACCCCGCGCTCGCGCGCGAGTCACGGCAATCTTGGACAGTTTCCGTTGCCCGTGAACGGAAACTGTCCAAGATCTGCGTGCCGGGCGCCAGCTCAGGGACCGGTGGCGGGCGGGTCGATGACCGAACGGCGGAACGGGCCCCACGCCACGAAGCGTTCGAACAGCTCCCGTGGCGTCGGCCCGTCGTAGGGGTTGAGCTGGTACAGGTCGTGTGCCGCCTCGTGATAGAGCCCGGCCAGGTAGATCGTCAGGGCCGCCGGATCCGCGTCGAACTCCGCCTTGAGCAGCAACCGGGCCTCCGCGCAAGGCCACGGCCGGCCATCGGCCCGGCAGCACCACATCGGCCGCAGCGGAGTGTGCGGCGTCCGGTCACCGCAGGGTCGAGGATGCGCGGGGTACGGCCCGAGCCGCGGCTGCGGTAGCCCGGACACCGGCGTACGCGCGGGGCGAGGCCGGCCGGATTCCGGCGGGCAGCCAGCGGACGACCTCGGCGCCGACCCGGCGGTCAGGGAACGTCGGAGGCGGCCGGCAGGGCTGGAGCTGGACAACGGGGTACCTCCTCGGCTGGGGCACGGGACGCGCGCCGCCGGGCGACGGCGGGCCCGGCGCGCTGGGGACCGGAGACCACAGCAGATCCGGTACGTGACAGTCTGCTGATCACACCGCTACGGTCGGAAGGCGTCGGCGCCACCGGAGGCGCGAGTGCGTTGGTGGCGTGGCCCGCCGGGCGGGCCGGTGGAGACGACCTGCGACCTGCGGAGGCACTGTGGAAGGCGACGCCGCGCCGACGGCCGACTTGATCCGCGCTCAACTGCGCCGACTGCGAATTGCCGCCGGGATGAGCCAGGAGGAGTTCGGCCGGCTGGTGCACTACTCCGGCTCGATGGTGTCCGCGTTGGAGCTGGGTCAGCGTCCGCTGGACCGGCTCTTCCTTGCCCGCGCCGACGAGGTGCTGACCACCGGTGGTCTGCTGGTCCACCTGCTCAAGCTCGCCGAGCGGGACGGCCAGCCGAGCTGGTTCCGGCCCTGGCTGGACGCCGAGCGCAGCGCCCGCCAGTTGCGCTGCTTCCAGCCCACGCTGATCCCCGGCCTGCTCCAGACGGAGAACTACGCCCGCGCGGTCATCCGCTGCGACGACCTGCTCAGCGACGACGAGGTGGAGCGTCGCGTCCACGCCCGACTGGATCGACAGGCGATCCTCACGCAGCCTGACCCACCGCAGCTGATCGCCGTCGTCGACGAACATGCGGTGCGGCATGCTGCCGAGCACATGCGCGGGCTCATGTTCGAACAGCTCACCCATCTGATCGCATGCGCCCAGCGCTCGCAGGTCAGCGTGCATGTCATTCCCGCCGAGGTCGGGCTTCACGTCGGCATGTCCGGACCGTTCACGCTCGCGCGCGGGGCGGATGGTGGGTGGGTCGGCAACCTTGAGAATCAGCTTGCTGGCGTCGTGGTTGACGGAGATGGTGACGTAGCTACGCTGCTCTCACGATGGGAGACGGTCCGGAACGAGGCGTTTTCCCGCCGCCACTCGATTGACCTCATGAAGGAAGCGATGGACTCATGCACCTGACTGGCGCGGTCTGGCGCACCTCCACTCGCAGCGGTAACAGCGAGTGCGTCGAGGTGGCGGACAATCTGCCGGGGGTGGTGGGCGTGCGGGACAGCAAGGATCCGAACGGCCCGGTGCTGGTGTTCGCGCCGGCCGCCTGGCGGGCGTTCGTCGCCGTCGCCCGTCGCCCCACCGTCTGACCCGGGAGGTCCCTGGTGCCGCAGCACGGCCCGCCTGCCGACGACCCGGACGCAACGCCCGGCCCCGCAACACCCGGTCCCGCAACACCCGGTCCTGCAACACCCGGCCCGGCAACACCCGGTCCCGCGCCGGCCACTCCCCCGCCGGCCGAGACGCCACGCCCGGTGCCGATCCCCGACCCGGACGTTGACCCGGACGAGCCGCCGGCCGTCCCGTCCGGCAAGTTCGGCACGCCGGGGCGTCCACTGCGGCGCAGCAGCTTCCTGATCGGCTTCACGGGCGCGCTCGGCGTGCTGTTGGCGTACACCCTCTATCTGGGCATTCGCAATGCCGGCGGCATCCTGGTGCTGGTGGTGATCGCGCTCTTCCTGGCGGTCGGCCTCTACCCGGCGGTGGCCCGGCTGGGCCGCTGGGGGGTGCCCCACGGCCTGGCGGTCGCGGTGGTGGCGCTGACCGCGGTGCTGCTGCTCTGCGGCGGCGTGGTGGCGCTGGTCCCGCCGATCGTGACCCAGTCCGGTCAGTTCATCGACCAGCTGCCCAGCTACATCGAGGAGCTGCGCCGCAACCCGACGGTCAACGACCTGGTGGAGCGGTACGACGTGGTGGAGCGGGTGCAGGGCGCGGTCGACGCGGGCACGGTCGGCCAGGCGCTCGGCGGAGTGCTCGGCGGCGCCCAACTGATCTTCGGCACGGTGTTCCGGGCGTTGACCGTGCTGGTGCTGACCATCTACTTCCTGGCGTACTTCAACCGGCTGCGGTCCCTGGCCTACGCGCTGGTGCCCCGGTCGCGGCGCGAGCGGGTGCAGCTGATCGGCGACGAGATGTTGGCCAAGGTCGGCGCGTACATGGTCGGGGCGCTCAGCATCGCGGTGCTGGCCGGTGCGACCACCTTCGTCTTCGCGCTGATCGTCGGGCTGCCGTACCCCTTCGCGCTGGCCGTGGTGGTCGCGGTGACCGACCTGATTCCGCAGATCGGCGCCACCCTGGGCGCGGTGATCGTGAGCCTGGTCGGCTTCGCCACCGACCTGCCGACCGGCATCGCCTGCGCGGTCTTCTTCCTCATCTACCAGCAGGTGGAGAACTACCTGATCTACCCGAAGGTGATGCGGCGCTCGGTGGAGGTCAACGAGGTGGCCGCCCTGCTGGCCGCGCTGCTCGGGGTGGCACTGCTGGGCGTGGTCGGCGCGCTGATCGCCATCCCCACGGTGGCCGCGCTGCAACTGATCCTGCGCGAGGTGGTGCTGCCCCGCCAGGAGACCCGCTGACCGCCGGTCGGGTCAGTCCGCCCTGCGGGCCTGCGGGCCGGGGACGGGAGTGTCGGCGAACGAGGCCACCGTCCGGTCCGCGTACGCGCTGACGTCGCCGGTCTCCATCGGGCCGTCCCAGGTCGTCGGCAGCGGCACCGCGACCGCCGGGTTCACCAGGCGGACGATCTCGTCGAGCACCGTCTCCGCGTCGCCGACCCAGAGGTGCTTGGCGTTCGGCACGCCCACCACCTCGGCCTGCGGCACCGCGGCGAACCGCTCCTGGGCCTCCGCCGGGCGCAGGTAGTCGTCGAACTCGGGCACGAGGGCCACCAGCGGCCGGCCGGAGCCGGCCCAGGTGGCCAGGTCCTCGGGAGCCGAGAAGCGCAGCGGCGGGGAGAGCAGGATCGCGCCCGCCACCGCCGGGTCGCAGCCGTACTTGAGCGCCAGGTCGGTGCCGAACGACCAGCCGACCAGCCAGATGTTCGGCAGCTCGGCGAACTCCGCGTACTCGATGGCGGCGGCCACGTCGTAGCGCTCGCCGACGGCCGCGTCGAAAGTGCCCTCGCTGGTGCCGCGCAGGCTGCTGGTCCCCCGGGTGTTGAATCGAAGCACGGCCACGTCGGCCAGCGCCGGCAGCCGCCAGGCCGCCTTGCGGAACACGTGGCTGTCCATCATTCCGCCGTGGGTCGGCAGCGGGTGCAGGCAGACCAGGGTGGCCACCGGCGGCCGGTCGGCCGGCAGAGCCAGCTCACCGACCAGCCGCAGGCCGTCGGCGGTGTGCAACTCGATGTCCTCCCGGCGACCGGGCAGGACCGACGACGCGCGGATCGGTGTGCTCACCCGTCAAGTCTGTCGCGAACTCACCGCCGCCGCCCGCCCGGGCGCGAACAGGGTGATCCAGATCGCTCAGCCGTGGCGCGGAGCGCCCCGGCCGCGCTGCACGGCGGGGCCACGCCGCTCCCGGGCCCGCCAGCAGCCGCTGTGCCAGTGCCGCCGGTCGGTCAGGTCACCCAGGCCGTCCGCCGGCCAGGCCACCAGGTGCGCCACCCCGGGCCGGATCTCCTGGTCACAGCCCGGGCAGCGGTACGTCTTGACCGACGCGCCCGCGCCGATCCCGCGTACCTGCCAGGCGCCGTCGGCCCACTGCTGCACCGAGGCGACGCCCTGCCGGACCCGATCGGCGTCCAGGTTGGCGTTCTCGTCCCGGCGGGGACGGTTGCGACGGGGGCTCACATGACCAAGCGTACGGTCCGGCGGGCGGGGCAGGCTGGGCGGCGGTCACCAGGTCGCGGGCTGGTCCAGGTGCTCGGCGACCCGCGCCCCGGTGAGCACGGTGCCCGCCTCCGCCTCGGTGAAGTCCCGCCTATCGGAGATGAGAGTGGCGGCCAGCTGGACCTGAGGAATGTCGAGCAGCTCTAGCCGCTCGCGCTGGTGGTCGAAATAGCCGGGCCTGCCGTTGATCGTCCGGTTCGTTGTGGGGCGGCCCGTCGTGTTGGTGCCGGCGTACTGCAACTCGACCCACATCATCATCTCGTCGGCGGAAACATCCAGCATCACGGCGTACGCGGCCGGGAAGGTGCCCGCCACCACCCGGCAGCCGCTGAGCTGGGCACCGGGCGGCAGGGCATCCAGCCGCAGCGGGCCCGCGCAGCCGTACGCGTCATCGAGGCGCAACGCGGCGGCCACATCGTGCAGCGGCTGCTGATTAGGGCTGGTCACGCTCGCTCCGGCGTACACGCCGGGCGCCGGCTGCCAGTATCGCCGCCAGACCGGCGCGCCCTCCGGCCCGTTGGCGTGGACCACGGAGCCGTCGTAGGGGTTGGCGGCGGGACCCACCAGAGACGGCATGTTCCAAGCGAGCGACGAGCGCAACATGTCGACCGAGGTCAGCTCGACCGTGACCGTCCACCCGCCCACGTCGAGCCTCGCGGTCTCCTTGCCGCCGCCCACCTCCCAGTACAGGAACCGGGGTCCGCCCGGGGCGAGGCCGATGTGCAGCAGGGTCGGGTCCTTGCCGATCAGGTCGGGCCGGACCGCCGCGCCCGGAGCAGCGTCGACCCGCGGCGGCACGAGGGGCACCGAGGCACCGGCCGGGCCGGGTCGGCCGGGGGCGATCGCGGGGCCCAGGCCGGGCAGGCGGTCCACCGGGCCGGCAGCCACGCCGACACCGAGCAGGGCGACCACACCCAGCGCGGCGCCGGCGGCGGCACGCCGCCGGCACACTCGGGTCCGTCCCCGGGCCACCGCGCCGACCAACAGCCGGTCGGCGTCCACCGGTCCCTCGGCGCGCTCCCGCAACGTCCGGACGATCCGCTCGTCGAGGTCGATCATGGTCGGCTCCCGTTCGTGGCCGGGGCACCGCAGCGCTCCCGGAGGTTGGCGAGCGCCCGCATCGCGTGGGTGCGGACGGTGACCGGCGAGCAGTCCAGGATCTGCGCGATCGTCGCGTCGTCCAGGTCCTCGTAGTAGCGCAGCACGAGCACCGCGCGCTGGCGGTCGGGCAGGTCGAGGACCAGGCGCCACATCTCGTCCCGGTCGGCCGCCTCGCCGCCGACGTCCCCACGGTGCGGCCGGTCGGCGAAGTTGTCGGTGGCCAGTTCCCGGTTCGACCGGCGGCGCCACCAGGAGATGTTGGCGTTGACCAGCATCCGGCGCACGTACACGTCGGGTCGGTCGGCCCGGGCGATCCTGCGCCACTGCACGTACGCCCGGGCCAGCACCTCCTGCGTGAGGTCCTCGGCCCGGTGCTCGTCACCGGTCAGTAGCCGAGCAAGCCGGACCAGGGCCGGGCCTCGGCTGCCGACGTACTCCTCGAAGGTCACACCATGCAGACGCCGTCGGCGCCCTTCGGCGTTGACCCGGTCAGCGGTGCGAGTGGTCGCGGAACCCGCGGCGGGTCTTGCGACCCAGGTAGCCGGCGGTGACCAGGTGCTCCAACAGCGGCGCGGGAGCGAAGCCCGGCTCGCGCAGCTCCAGGTACAGCTCCCGCTGAATGGCCAGCGAGACGTCCAGCCCGACCACGTCCAGCAGCTCGAACGGGCCCATCGGGTAGCCGCAGCCCAGCTTCATCGCGTGGTCGATGTCGTCGGCCGTGGAGTAGCTGGCCTCCAGCATCTTCACCGCGTCGTTCAGGTACGGGAAGAGCAGCGCGTTGACGATGAACCCGGACCGGTCGCCGCACACCACGCCGGTCTTGCCCAGCGCGGCGCAGACCGCCCGGGCGGTCGCGGTGGTCTCCGGGGAGGTGCGGATGGTGCGGACCACCTCCACCAGCGGCATGATCGGCGCCGGGTTGAAGAAGTGCAGCCCCACCACGTCGGCGGGCCGGTGGGTGGCCATCGCCACGTCGATCACCGGCAGCGAGGAGGTGGTGGTCGCCAGCACCACGCCCGGCTTGCAGATCTCGTCGAGGCTGGCGAAGAGCGCCTTCTTCACACTCAGCTCCTCGACCACGGCCTCGACCACCAGGTCGACGTCGGCGAGGTGGTCGAGCGTGGCGGACCAGCTGATCCGGCCCAGCGCGGCGTCCCGGTCGGCCTCGGCGAGCTTGCCGCGCACCACGCCCTTGTTCAGCGAGGTCTTCACCGCCTCGCAGACCGTCGCGGACTTCTCCGCGCCCCGGGTCACCGAGATGACCTCGTAGCCCGCCTTCGCGAAGACCTCGATGATCCCGGTGGCCATCGTCCCGGAGCCCACCACGCCCACCTTGGCGATGGCGCGCGCGCCGTCGGCGACCTCCGCCTCCGTGGCCAGCGGCGTCGCCTCGTCGGGTACGACCACCGGCGAGCCGGGCCGCTCGTAGGTGTAGAAGCCCCGGCCGGACTTCCGGCCCAGCAGTCCCGCCGTCACCATCTGCTTGAGCAGCGGCACCGGTGCGTGCCGGCGGTCCCGCCCGCCGCGCCGGTACATGGTGTCCAGGATCTCGTACGCGGTGTCCAGACCGATCAGGTCCATCAACGCCAGCGGACCCATCGGCAGGCCGCAACCGAGCTTCATGGCGGCGTCGATGTCCTCCCGGGTCGCGTAGTGCGACTCGAACATGCCGACGGCGTGGTTGAGGTAGCCGAAGAGCAGCGCGTTGGCGATGAAGCCCGCCCGGTCGTTGATGGTGACGTCGACCTTGCCGAGCCGGGCGCAGAGCGCCTCCACGTCGGCGACCACCTCGGGCGCGGTGACCACGGTGCGGACCACCTCGACCAGCTTCATCACCGGCGCCGGGTTGAAGAAGTGGATGCCGATCACCTGGTTGGGCCGGGTGGTGGCCACCGAGATCTCGGTGACGCTCAGCGACGAGGTGTTGGTGGCCAGGATGGTCTCCGGCCGGCAGACCCGGTCCAGCTCCGCGAAGATCCGCTGCTTGAGGTCCAGGTGCTCGGGCACCGCCTCGATGACCAGGTCGACGGAGTGCAACGCGTCCAGTCCGACCGCGAAGTGCACCCGGTCGAGCAGCGCGTCCCGGTCCTCCGGGGCGAGTTTGCCCTTGGCCACCGCCCGGTCGGTGGAGCCGGTGAGGGTGACCCGGCCACGCTCCAGCGCCGGCTCGGAGATCTCGACCGCCACCACGTCGATGCCGTTGCGGGCGAAGACCTCGACGATGCCGGCACCCATGGTGCCCAGCCCCACCACACCCACGGTGCTGAACTCGCGCGCCACGACCGGCCTCCCCAGACACTCCGCACGGCCACTGAACGGCCGCTAAGGCTTTGCGCGCGAGTCTGCCACGTGACGATTCGTTGTCGAGACGCCGTGGGATATTTCACCCACCACGCCAGGCGCGCTCAGCTGGCCGGGACGGTGGTCAGCGCCAGCAGCTCCGCCACGAACTCCGCCGGGCGCTCCAGGTGCGGGCTGTGCCCGCAGCCGGGCAGCACCACCTCGTGGTACGCGCCGCCGGCCGCCGCGTACCGCTCCAGCACCGCCCGGGTCTGGCCGACCATCGGCTGCGGCGGGCACTCCGCCTCGCCCGGCCAGCCGGGTACGGCGCCCAGCGAGCCCAGGTACGCCAGGTCGAACAGCGAGGTGTCCGAGACGATCACGTCGGCGTCACCGCGTACCCAGATGACCGGAGGCTTGTCGGCGACGGCCACCAGCTCGTCGGCGAGCCGGAACCAGGTCGGCGCGAGCGCGTTGAGCACCCCGCGCTCCCCCGGCGCCATGCCCGGCCAGTTCTCCGACGACGCCGCCGTGCCGGGGTAGTTGTCGTCCCCCGTGGCGGTGGAGAGCAGGCTGTCGAGCAGCAAGTCCTCATCGCCGCCCAGCGACGCCGGATCGGCCACATAGGTGGCTCGCAGCACAGCGCGCGGGCTGGTCGGGGCGTCGGTGCCGCGATCACCGGCGGTGAGCCGGGCGACGAAGTCCGGATTCGCCGTGCCGGCGCCGGTGCCGGCGAAGTCGGGCGTCGTCGGCTTGCCGGCCAGGTCGCGGGTGCCACCGAAGCCGTACGGGGAGACCGGCGCGGCGAGCAGCAGCGCACCCACCCGGTGCGGATGGTCGACCAGCAGCCGCATCGCCACGCCCCCGCCGAGGGAGTGCCCCACCACCACCGGGCGGGCGTCGGCTGCGAAGAGCGTCGGGTCGTCCAGCAGGGCGGCCACGTCGTCGGAGAAGTCCCGAAGGCCACGGGTCGCGTTCACCGGGGCGGTCTCCGAGGCGCCGTAACCGCGCAGGTCCGGGGCGACCAGCCGCAGCGTCGGCGGGAGCCGCCGGACCAACGGCTCCCAGAACAGCGCGGACGAACAGTTGCCGTGGATCAGCAGCACCGGGGTGCCGTCGGGCGGGCCGGCCACCCGTACCGCCTGGGTGATGCCGTTCGCCGTCACGGTCCGCTGCTCGGTCTCCACCCGCGGCATGCTGCCACGCCGGTCCACGGCGATCCAGGTCTGCCGCAGCCACCTGCCGGCAGTGCTTGATGTGGCCGGCCACCAGGAGGGTCGCTCGCCCACGCGACCGGGCGACGGGACGACCGGGCGACCGGGCGACCGGGCGACGGGACGACCGTTCGCCTGCGCGCAAACGCCGGCGACCTGCCGGCGTCCGGTCCGAGTGGCCCGTCAGCTCCGTCCCGCCGAGCAGGCGGACGGTCAGCGGCGTGCGCTGGGCGGTGTGGCCAGTGGCAGCGGCAGCGTCGGCCGGACATCACGACGGGACGGGCCGAAGCTGAGCCCGACCGGATCGGTGTGAGCCACTCCCGGATCGAACAGGCGCAGCTCGGTGCGGCCCAGCCGGATCACGTCGCCGTCGGAGAGGCGTTCCACCTCGGTGATCCGGCGGTCGTTGAGCCAGGTGCCGTTCGTCGAGCCCAGGTCCCGCAGCGACGGGCCCTCCGGTGCCAGCCACACCTCCGCGTGCTGCCGGCTCAGGTGCGGGTCGTTGAGAACGACGTGACCGGTCGGCGCCCGACCGATCACCTGCGGCTCGGCCCGCAGGCGAAAGCTCGCTCCGCGCATCGGCCCACCCGCGACCGTCAACAGCGGCATCAGTTCCGGATGTTCCTCCATGGACAGTCAGCCCTCCACCCCACACCACTACTCCGCGCGTCAGCCTGCCATCAGACGGTAATCGTCAATACCGACCGGCCGGTCAGCTCCTCGCCACCTCCCGGCCATCTCCCGTTCGACGATTCGGGCGGCCGGAAACCGACGCAGAGGGCCTGACCTGCTCTGATCAACGAGTGGACGGCCTGCTGCGACTTCCGTCCCGACGGGCCGAATCGCGGCCTACCGACGAGTAATCTTCGGGTCTAGACTTCCGCCATGACGGCTGTGCAGATCCCCGGCAACCCGGTCATCGAGGCGGGCCAACTGGTTTCCACCAGCCCAGCCACCGGCGTCGAGGCCGGGCGCCTCCCGGTCGCCACCGACGCCGACGTCCGGCGGGCCGTCGACCGCGCCCGCACCGCGGGCGAGTGGTGGGCCGGGCTGGGCTTCACCGCCCGCCGCGAACGGCTGCTGCGCTGGCGCGCCCTGCTCGCCAAGCGGATCGAGCAGCTCGCCGAGCTGGTGCACGTCGAGGGTGGCAAGCCGGTCGCCGACGCCATCGTCGAGATCGTCACCGCGATCGAGCACATCGACTGGGCCGCCCGCAACGCCAACCGGGTGCTCGGCCCGCGCCGGGTGCGGTCCCGGCTCATCCTCGCCGAGTTCTCCGGGCACCTCGAATACCAGCCGTTCGGCGTGATCGGCGTGATCGGCCCGTGGAACTATCCGGTCTTCACCCCGATCGGCTCCGCCGCGTACGCGCTGGCCGCCGGCAACGCCGTCGTGCTCAAGCCGAGCGAATACACGCCCGTGGTCGGCCAGTGGCTGGTGGACAGCTTCGCCGAGGTCGTACCCGAGCAACCGGTCTTCACCGCCGTGCACGGGCTGGGCGACGTGGGTGCGGCGCTGTGTCGCTCCGGCGTGAACAAGCTCGCCTTCACCGGCTCCACCGCCACCGCCCGCAAGGTCATGGCCGCCTGCGCCGAGACGCTGACCCCGGTGCTCATCGAGGGCGGCGGCAAGGACGCCATGATCGTCGACAGCGACGCGGACCTGGACGCCGCCGCCGAGGCCTGCGTCTGGGGCGGCATGACCAACGCTGGCCAGACCTGCATCGGCATCGAGCGGGTGTACGCCGTCGACGAGGTCTTCGACACCTTCGTCGACAAGGTGGTGACCCGCGCGGGTCGGCTGACCGTCGGGCCGGAGGGCACCGACATCGGCCCGATCACCATGCCGGGCCAGGTCGACGTGATCCGCCGCCACATCGAGGCCGCGGTCAACTCCGGCGGGCGCGCCGTGCTCGGCGGCCCGAGCGCGGTGCAGCCGCCGTACGTGCACCCGACCGTGCTGGTGGACGTACCGGAGGAGTCGGCCGCCGTCCGCGAGGAGACCTTCGGGCCGACGCTCACCATCAACCGGGTCCGCGACGCCGACGAGGCCCTCGCCCGGGCCAACGCGCTGCCGTACGGCCTGGGTGGTTCGGTCTTCGGCCGACGACGCGCCGTCGCCATCGCCCGACGGTTGCGCTCCGGAATGGCCTCGGTCAACTCCACCCTCACCTTCGCCGGGATGTCCACCCTGCCGTTCGGCGGGGTCGGTGACTCCGGCTTCGGGCGGATCCACGGCGAAGACGGGCTACGCGAGTTCGGCCGGGCCAAGGCGATCACCCGCCGGCGCG
Source organism: Micromonospora sp. CV4 (assembly GCF_003667455.1). Taxonomy (NCBI): domain Bacteria; kingdom Bacillati; phylum Actinomycetota; class Actinomycetes; order Micromonosporales; family Micromonosporaceae; genus Micromonospora; species Micromonospora sp. CV4. Next base: position 17,030 of record NZ_RCVI01000317.1, read on the forward strand.
CCCGGTCGCTGCTGCCGTCCATGACCTTCGAGCGAACCCCGACCGACTTGGCCCGACTCGTCAAAGCCATCAAGGTGATGTACGGCAGGTGAGTGTCGGACAACCGAACTCGCTGATCCCGGTGCGGACCGGGGACTGAGCCGGTCAGAAGAGGGTCAGCTCGTCCTTCTCGATGCCGCGCAGCTTGTCGTAGTCCACGACCACGCACCGGATGCCCCGGTCGGCGGCGAGCACCCGTGCCTGCGGCTTGATCTCCTGAGCGGCGAAGACCCCGGTGACCGGGCTGAGCAGCGGGTCGCGGTTCATCAGTTCGAGATAACGGGTGAGCTGCTCGACCCCGTCGATCTCACCGCGCCGTTTGACCTCGACCGCGACCGCGGCGGAGTTGGCGTCCCGGCAGAGCAGGTCGACCGGGCCGATCGCCGTCATGTACTCGCGGCGGACCAGCGTGTACCCGTCACCCAACACGCTCGGGTTGGCCGCCAGCAACTCCTGGAGGTGCGCCTCCACCCCGTCCTTGCGCAGGCCGGGATCGACCCCCAGCTCGTACGAGGTGTCCTGGAAGATCTCCTCCAGGGTGATCCGCAGCTCCTCGCCGGCCTTGTTGACCACCCGCCACACACCGGGGGCCTCCTCCAGCCGACACGGCGGGCTCATCCAGTTCAACGGCTTGTACGCCCGGTCGTCGGCATGGATGGACACCGACCCGTCCGCCTTCACCATCAACAGCCGCGTCGCCAGCGGCAGGTGAGCCGAGAGCCGTCCGACGTAGTCCACCGAGCACTTCGCAATGACCAACCGCACCCGACGAGGGTAGCCGAGCACCCACCGGTCACCACCGAGCGGCACTGGCGCGTCGATGGGATGCTGAGATGGTGCTCGAAGTCCTCACCGGTACCGGTCTCGCCGCCTCGGCGGGGCTGAACGCGTACATACCCCTGCTCACCCTTGGTCTGCTCGCCCGCTACACCGATCTGATCGACCTGCCCAGCGGCTGGACGTGGCTCGGCAACGGCTGGGTCGTCGCCATCCTGGCCCTGCTGCTCGCCGTCGAGATGGTCGCGGACAAGGTGCCGGTGGTCGACCACATCAACGACGTGGTGCAGACGGTGGTCCGACCCACTGCCGGCGGCCTGGCCTTCGGCGCGGGATCGTCGTCGGAGACGGTGACGGTCACCGACCCGGGAAGCTTCTTCTCGTCGCACCAGTGGGTGCCCGTGGTCACCGGCGTTCTGCTCGCGTTCGGCGTACACCTGCTCAAGTCCGCCGCGCGACCGGTCGTCAACGCGACGACCGCCGGGTTCGGTGCGCCGGTGGCCAGCACCGCCGAGGACGCCACCAGCGTGGTGGTCTCCCTGGTGGCGATCATCCTGCCGGTGCTGGTGCTCGCCTTCCTGCTCGGCCTGGTGGCGTTCGTCTACTGGTTCCTCCGCCGGCGCTCCGAACGCCGCCGGGAACGCGAGGCCGCCCGCGCCGCCGGCTTCCGCGTCTGACGGTCCACTCACCAGGGGCGAACTGCCGCCAGATCCAGACAAGCCGCTGGCCGGCACCCGGGTTCGGGGTGCCGGCCAGTCGGTGTCACGCGGTGCTGTGGTGTGGTGGGTCAGCTGTTCCAGTGCTGGGCGACCAGGTCGGTGGCCTGCTGCTCCCACTGGGCGTAGGCGTCGGGGTAGGCGGAGACCTGGACGGTCTGCGCGGCGTCGGTCAGGGCCATGTCCTGCCAGCCGTCGACCTGCTTGAGGCCCTTGAGGAACGCGGTGGTGGAGTACTCGGGGTCGGTGATCTGCTCCGGCGTGCCCCAACCCGAGCTCGGGCGCTGCTGGAACAGGCCCAGCGAGTCGTGGTCGTTGCGGTCGCCGAGGTGGCCCAGGTTCTCCAGCTTCGACTCCTGCAGACTCGTGGCGATCGAGATCACCGCAGCCCGCTCCGGCAGACCGGCCTTCTTCGTGGCGGCGATGATCGCCTTGACGTTCGCGGTCTGCTCGTCGTTCAGGTCGATGTGCGACTGCGGGCCCTGCGCCTTGACCGTCTGCACCGCAACGGCGGCGGGCTTGCCGTCGGTGGCGGGGGCGGCGTGCGCGGCGATCGGACCGGCGAACACACCACCGGCGAACGCCAGACCAGCAACGGACAGCACGCTCTTACGAATGATCGTGTTCATGAGGGTTGGCTCCTTCGGGGGTAGACATCCCACACGCGCCTGTTCGGGGGAACGGCACGCAGGGTGCAAGCACCTCGTCCGGCGCTCTCATACACGGGGGAAAAGTCTTAAGGTCGGCGGCCGACAAGCGGGGCTCGTGGCGCCGGGTCCATGTGTAACGACCGCCGGGCCGGGGCCATTCCGGGATCGGCCCATCCATCGGCACCTCGTGGAAGCGGGTGCTGGTGCGGTCGGTCGGGTCTCCAACGACCGCCGGGCCGAAGTCATTCCGGGACCGGCCCATCCATCCGCACCCCGTGCATTCCTGGCGCGGTCGATCGGGGGTCTGCAACGACCGCGCATCCGCGGGCATTCCAACCCGGGCCTCGCTGTCATCCCAGCCCCGAAGGGGTGGGGCTGACCTGGCGGTGGTGCTGCGATCGTCGGGGTGCATAACGACCCCGGGCCGGCCACGATTCCAGCCGCCGGGTGCACCTGGCCACCGCCAAACGACCCCATACCGGACAGGCGGACCGAGTTCGTGGGTCGGCGCAGCGTCGGATGGGCCTGTTTGCGGGTTGATCGACTCGGTATCGCCGATATCGGGGCATCCGCAAGCCCTGGACACCGCGACATCGCCGATATCGAGTCGATCACCCCGAAGACGCGTTCCCCGGGCGATCCCGAGGCGAGGTCGTCAACGAGCCCGATACCTCAGAGGCATATTTATGACTCAGAGGTATACCGCTCACTACAGCGACCCGCCCCGAGGGCGGCCGAGGCCCCATTTCCTGCGGACCGGCCCGGCGGCCGCTTGCCGGACCGCGGCACCGCGGATCGTGCAGGCGGCAATCGGGCGGGGCCCGACACGATCGCGCGGACCCGACGAACCGCGCGGACCCGACGAATCGCGCGGACCGGGATCGCGCGCACCGGCATTCGGGCGGATGGGCACTCGGGCGGCCTGGGGATCGGGCGGGCCTCGAGCGGGCGGTTCGGCAATCGGGAGCAGGGATCGCGCGGATCGGCAATCGGGCGGAGGGCAATCGGGCGGGCCCGCGATCGGGCGGACGGCGATCGGGGGCCAGGATCGCCGGGCCGGCGATCGGGAAGGCGGCAACCGGGCGGCGGCAATCGAGGGCCGGTGACCGCGCGGGCCCGGGGATCGGGCGGACCCGGCGGGCCGGCTTGCCTGGACCTCACGGGATCGGCGGACGGCGACCATCGACGGGGTGGGGCCCGCCGTGCCCGGCGCAGGGATCAAGCCTGACCGCCCGGAGCCGGGCACGGCGGGCCCCACCCCACCCACGACGCAGCGCGACAAAAGCAGCGCGACAAAGCAGC
>NZ_RCVI01000313.1:0-20464 GCF_003667455.1 Micromonospora sp. CV4
CCCGAGCCGGCCCGCACGGGCCGGGGCTGGGTGGCCAGACCGGCGGCGGCGAGGCCGAGCACCACCAGGACGACACCGAAGGTACGCGGATCAACGGAGCGTCCCGGCCGCTCGGGCGACGCCCCCGCGTCGGCCCGCTCGACGTCGGCCTGCTCGGCGTCGGCCTGTTCGACGTCGGCCTGCTCGGCGTCGGCCTGCTCGACGCCGGCCCGCTCGGTGGCGGCCTGCTCGGCGTCGACCCGCTTGGTGGCGGCCTGGTCGGCGTCGGACTGCTCGACGCTGACCCGCTCGGTGGCGGCATGCTCGGCGTCGGGATGCTCGGCGGCGGCCCGCTCGCCGGCGGCGTGCTCGGTGGCGGGCGGAGCGGGCCGGGCGGGCGTCCAGGCGAAGGCTAGTGCGCTGCCGACCATGCCGAGCAGGAGACCGACGAAGAAGCCGCCGAGGTTGAGCCCGATCAGTGAGTAGACGGCGGTGACCGCCGCGACGATCGAGTAGAACAGCCGCTGCGCCGGAGTGAGCCAGAGCAGCACGCCGCAGGTCACCAGGATGACCGGGATCAGCAGCGAGAGCAGGCCGGTGGCTCCGCTGTGGAAGCTCAGGCCGTTCAGCGTCATCCGGGTGGAGGCGAACATCTCCACCCCGGCCAGGACGGTGAACAGGCCGCCCCAGAACGGTCGGCTCCGCTGCCAGCGGCGGAAGATCCGCCACGCCCGAGCCGGATCGCCGGGCCGGGCGTGGGACGGGTTGTCGGTTGTCACGTACTCCTCCTGGCGGAGCGGGGACGGGAACACGGACGTGGCCCGCGGCGGTCGGCCACCGCGGGCCACGGCTCACCTCAGAAGCACTCCTTGCCCTTGGCGTCGTCGCCCACGTTGACCTTCAGTCGGAGGCCGACCAGGTTGAAGGTGGCCGCCGTGGTGTACCGGGACACCTGCCGGAGGTTGGTGATGGTGACGTGGTCGGAGTTCTGACCGAACGAACCGGCCTTCGCCGTCGAGTTGAGGTCGGTCGCGTCCCGACCGATCTTGATGTTGGTGAACGTCGCGTTGCCGTTCAGCGAGTCCATCGCGATCAGCAGGTCCTTGGCCCGGGCGGGCTCCTTGCCCTCACCGGCGTGGATGGTGAGCACCACCGGCAGGCCGGGCAGGTCGGAGCGGACGGACTGGCAGAGGCTGTACAGCTCGGCGCTGCTGATCTCGGAGAGGGCGATCGGGTGGACCTCGCCGGCCTTGCCGTCCTTGCCCTTCTCCCGGACGATGCCGCCGTACTGCTTGAAGCCGTCGCCCTCAAGACGCTCGGCGCCGATCTTGAAGGTCTGCCCGGACACGGTGATGTCGGAGGCGATCGCGCCGGTCGACATCCCGAACAGGATGGCGCCGGCGGCGGCCGTGGCGGGCACCATCATGGCGGCGAACCGCCGCCACCGGGTACGACCCTGATTGTCAAACCGATCCTGCACGGGTTCCTCCTCGGGCGGATGCGCGCGGGTGGCCGGTCCCGGACTGGCGGCCCGCACCGGGCCCGTCGCCTGTTACCGGCGGGTAACGATCGAGCCTGATCGTGCACCCGTTGCGGTGCGGCTCACAACCCCCTGATTACCGGGCGGTAACAGTTGGTCCACCGAGCGGTGGCTTGGCGTCACGAAGCGCGGAGCTGACCGTGCACAGGGGAGCATCAAGCACCAACAAAGCCGACATTTGCCCGCTGCGAGGCAACAGAGAGTCACAGTCACATCGACCAATTACAATCTGGTAACGGATGTAAAGTACGCAGGTCACGACGGCAGTGCGGGTGTCCCTTCACGCGACGAAGGGGTGGACCGCGTCGCGGCCCACCCCTTCGGTCGTACTCCCGGTCGTACGCGCGTCAGCGCTGCTCCACCTCGCCGGGCGCCGCCCGCTGGGTCGGCACCGCCGGGTCCTCGGACTTCCAGTTCGTCGAGGCCGGCGGAATCTCGTCGGTCAGCGGACCGGCCTCCCGCTCGGACTCGTCGTCCCGCACCGCGGGCTGGTCCACCCGCGTCGGCGTCGGATCCTCCACCGGCGCCGGGTCGGCCCGGTGGCGCGCCTCGGCCGCCGGCACAGCCCCGCCCCGGCGGGCCACCAGCAGACCGGCGATGATCAGCAGCAGAGCCAGCACGGCCACGCCGATCGGGGCCCAGAGGCCGAGAATGGTGAGCTGGCCGCGGCTCTCGTTGGCCCGCTTCACCGAGGCCTCGACGGTGGCGTCGTTGTAGGTGAAGTCGGCCTTGAGCAGCGTGATCGGGGTCCCCACGTCCGGCACCAGGGCCTTGCTCTGCACCTCGCGCACCTTGACGTACGACCCGGTGACCGGGTCGACCCAGAGCGTCCGGGTGTTGCTGTAGGTCATCCTGCCCTGGGTCGCGCCCGGGGCGAGGGCCCCCAGCAGCAGGGCGACCCGGTCGGGGGCCAGGTTCAGCTGCTGGTCGGTGATGACCTGCTCGAACCGGTACGCCTCGAGCCCGTTGACGTCCTCCGTGCCCTTGAACTCGGCCGGCAGCGCCTTGCGCAGATCGCGGTCGAAGACGTCGTAGCTCCGCTTCTCGGTGTTGAACGGGAACTTGTAGACCTGGCCGGCGAACGCCACCTTCTCCCGGGTGCCGGTGTCGTCCAGGTACTGGCCGTCCCACTCCACCGCGGCGCCGGAGACCCGGTCCAGCGCCAGCGTGGCGCCGTACGCGTTGACCAGCTCCTTGGTGTCGGTCCGGTCGACGGTCTGACCGACCGTCCAGACCACCGTGTCACCTTCGAGGTCGCCACTGAGGTTGGCGGTCTGCTCGCGGTTGGGCGTGACCAGGACGGTGGACTTGAGGTCGCCCTGGTTGATGGCGATGGCGCTGTTGGCGATCTGGAGGAAGGTCGCACCCTTCGCCTCGGCGACGGACGTCGACGCCTCCAGATCGTAGGGCAGCTTGGTCATCGCGGGCTTGACGACGAACACCAATCCGGCGGCCAACGCCAGGAGCAGTACGCCGCCACCGAACAGCACGGCACCTATGGCGCGGTGCTTCATGTTTCCTCCCTGGAGGAGCTAATTTCGCCGCTATCGATCAGTGATGTGGCCGCGAGGTTACTACCTGGTCACATCGCAACGCGACCCCCTGTCAGCTCTGTTTTTCCGCCGCGCCGCCCGGTTCCTGACCGGCCCGCCGCAGGACGAGCACGAAGTTCCAGGCCACGACCTCCCGTACGCCGGGGACGTGGATCACCCAGCGGGCCCACCACGGGTGGTAGCGCGGCAGCGCCTCCAGCACCTCGACGTCACCGCTGCCACGGGCCCACCGCAGGGCGTCCGAAATGGATACCGGGAAGAGCGTCTCGCGGTAGCGGTTCTTCGGCGGTCGGCCCATCCTGCGCTGGTAGCGCCGGCGGGCCCGGTCGCCGCCGAGGTAGTGCCAGGGCGCCGTCTCGTGCCCGCCCCACGGCGACAGCCACGGGGTGAACGACACGAAGAGCACGCCACCCGGCCGGGTCACCCGCGCCATCTCGTCCAGCATCCGCGTCGGCTCGGGAACATGTTCCAGCACGTTCGAGGAGAACGTCACGTCCACGCTGGCGGACCGCACCGGCAGGGCGGTGCCGCTGCCCCGCAGCATGCCGGCGACGGACTCCCCGGCGGCGGAGAAGTCACCGACGTCCGGGTCGAGGCCCACGTAACGGGCGCCGGCGGCCCGGAAGGCGGAGGCGAAGTAGCCGGGACCGCCGCCGACGTCGAGCACGGTCCGCCCGGCGAGCGTGGTGTAGCCGGACACCTGACGTACCGAGTCCCCGGCCAGCAGGCCGTAGAAGTGGTCCGGGTCGGTCTGCTCGACCAGGAACGCCCGGAACAGCGTCACCGAGCGGTTCAGCGTGGCGAACCGCCGGCGGGCCGCCCGGCCGGCCACCCCGTCTGCTGTGGTCATCGCACCGTCCCGTCCTCGTCCTGATCCGTGGCTCCGGCCGCGGCCGGCCCACCGTTGTCCGCCGGCTGCGACGGGTCGGTCGCCGCCTCAGCCCCGCCCGCCGGCGCGGGTCGCGCGGCGGGCGTGCCGGGCGCCGGGATCACCGCCGCGGTGACCGCGCCGATCGCGACCAGCATCGCCGCCTGCACCCACGGGCCGTACGCCCACTCCTGCCCATGGCCCTGCAACCGGCCCGCCACCGCGGTCACCGTGGCGACCGCCAGCCCGCCGAGCACCACCACCGGCAACGCCCGGACGGCGAGCTGCCGCAGCAGCATCGCGGCCAGCACGATGGCCACCGGCAGCACCCCGCCCAGGGCGGCGAGCAGCACCACGAGCAGGACGCCGATCGCCCACGCGGGGCCCTCGGCCGGGATCGTCCGATCCACGCCGGCGCGGCGGCGGAACGGCCACGCGGCCAGCAGGAACACCACCAGCACGGAGATCGCGCCCGCCGCGAGAGCGCCCCGGTACGTCCGGTCCGGCGCGAAGACCAGCCGTACCTCCGCGGCGTCACCGGCTGGCAGCACCCACGCCTGCTGCCAGCCGTCCACCCGGGTCGTGGTCAGCTGTCGACCGTCCACCGTGGCCGTCCAGCCGGCGTTGGCGTTCTCCGGCACCGTCAGCAGCGCCGCGTCGCCGGCGGCCACCCGGACCCGGCGGTCGGTCGGGTCCCAGTCGAGCACGGTCACCTCGCGGTGCCGGGGCGCCGGCACGGCCGCCTCCGGACGCAGCGTGGCGTCCTGCACCAGGAAACCGGCCGAGGGCGCGGTCGCCAGCTGGTGTCCTCCGGCCGGGAGGTCCAGGACCGCCCCCGTGGAGCCACAGATCGTCACCGGCGCCGGCCGCCCGGCCAGCACGTCGGCGAGGGTGGTGGCCACGGCCGTCTCGTAGCGGGAGCCGTCCAGTTCCACGGCCGGTCCCGTGCCGCACTTCTCGGTGACCCGGGTGCCGCCGGAGAGTGGGCGGAGCAGGTCGTCCAGCGCCGGGATCTCCACCTCGGCGATTCCGGCGGTGGCGGTCCAGCCGTTACCGCGCCGGTCGGCGATCCGGGCGGCGGTCTCCCGGACCACGATCTCGATCCGGTCCGTACGGACGGCCGGGAAGCGGACCGTTCCGTCCGCGCCGACCGGCAGCACCTGGCTGCGACCCGGGGTTCGTATCTCGACCTGGGTGGGCAGCGAGCCGACCGGCAGCTCCGCGGGCCGCAGCCGCAACTCGGCGAGGCGCCGCTGCCCGGGCCACCGCAGTCGCAACGTGGGCCGGAGGTCGCCAGTGTCCGCCAGCCAGGCCGTCCCCGGGTCGCCGTCGACCGCCGCCCAGCCGGCGACGGCCGGATCGCCGCTCAGGTACGAGGAGACGCCGGCCGACACCCGCACCCCGGTCAGGGTGAGCTGACCGGCCGGCCGGGGCACGGCGGTGAGCGCCAGCCGATAGCTGCCCGGGGTGGTGCTGCGGAACACCCGGTCCACGCCGAGCGGTTCCTCGCCGGCACGGGCCAGGAAGCGGTCACACCGCACGACCGACCCGGCCGGCCGGGTTCCGGCGCCACCGGCCGACCCGTTCCCGGTCGTCGCCGCGTCCGAGCCGGCGCCGGTAGCGGAGGCCGGGAAGCAGGCGGGCCGGTCGGCCGGGCCTCGGCTGAACGACCAGGCCACCGGCCCGTCGAACCCGTTGGGCAGGTCGTTCGGCGCCCGGAGCGCGCGACGGGCGGTGCTGCCGGGAATGGTGAGTTCCCGGATGCCGACCCCTCCGTCGCGCCGTTCACCGGCGACGGCCAGCACCGTGATCCGCACCCGGCTGGTGGAGCCGGGCAACGTGTAGTACGAGTGACCGCCCAGCGTGTCGGCCACCTCATGGTCCACCGAGCCCCGGTCGGTGGTGATCCGGAACCGGGTCACCGGCCAGCCCACCCCGAGGTCGCCGACGAACGCCAACGACACGCTCTCCACCGCACGCGGGGTGTCCAGGTCCACCTGGAGCCACTGTCCGACCGGCCCCGCCAGCGGCGCCGAGTGCCACGCGGTGGCGTAGTCGCCGTCCAGGGCGGCGAACGGCAGATGCGACGGGTCGGCGGCGGCGAGGTTGTCCACGAAGCTGGTCGCGGTGCTCGCGCTGACCTCCCGAACCCCCTGGTAGGTGGCGACGGTCTGGTGCCGCTTGCCGGGAAACGGCAGCAGGTCGAGGGCGACCCGGCCCTGCCGGCCGGCCTCGGTGGCGGTGAGCGTCTGGCTGACGTTGTCCCGCACCCGGCCGATGTCGCGTTCCCGGCGGCGCAGCCCGTCGGTGACGATCCACCGCCCGTCCCCGACCTCGGTGCGGTCCCCGGCCAGGACCACCGGCCGGTCCCGCTCCACCAGCCCCTGTTCGAGCAGGGGCAGCAGGGACTCCGGTCCACCGCTGACCGTCGGCACGTCGTCGGCGAGCACCGCCGAGGCGACCGGCACCGGTCGCTGCACCTCGTACACCTCGATGGCCGGCACCGGCCCGGCGTCGTCGTCCACCGGGCTGCCCGGCGTGCGCCCGGGAGCGGTGGTGCTCCCGAAGGTCGCCACCCGCGCGACGCCCGGCGAGCCGGTCAGCGCACGGCGCAGCACCGCGACCGGTGGGGCGTCCACCTGACTCCGGTCGATGTCGTTGCGCAGCAGCACATGCCGGAACCCGGCACGGGCCAGGAAGTCGGCCAGCCCGGCCGATCCCCGGCCACCGGCCAGGACGGTCTCGACGGTGTCCATCACCCGGGTGTTGCCGGCCGAGCCGAGCGGGATCTGGTTCCGCACCGCCCAGGGCGCTCCGGCGAGCGCCTGGAGCGGCTCGTCGACCGTCCGCCCCCACTCGTACTGGCCGAAGCCGGACCCGGGCACCATCAACGTCCGGGCCAGCGCGTCCCGATCGGCCAGCCAGGTGGCCGCGGACCGCCAGTGCGGCGGCAGGTCCGACCAGCCAGGTCCGGGTCGCAGCTGACCCAGCCAGGCCGGCGCGGCGGCGCCCAGGACCAGCAACAGCACCGGTACGAGCACCAGCGGCCGCAGCCGCACGCCGGGGCGGCGCCGGGCGGCGGCGGTGTGCAGCCGGGTGACCACCGCGTCCACCCCGTGCGCGAAGCCGAGCATCAGGGGCAGCCGCAGCACCGGGTCCAGCTTGTGCACGTTGCGCAACGGGGCCAGCGGACCGTCCAGCAACTCCCGGACCGGCCCCGAGAGCGGGCTGTCCAGGCTGCCGACGTAGCCCATGGTGAGCAGGGTCAACCCGGCCAGGAAGCCCAGCACCAGGAAGCGCCGCTCGGGCAGCAGGTTGCCGGCCAGTCCGGCCAGACCGATCAGCGCGACCAGCGCGGTCAGCGCCATCAGCGCCGGGTGGTCGATCAGCAGCCAGCCCGCCGGCCACCACGGATCGCCCTGGACGATGTACGCCACCCACTGGTTGGTGCCCCGGACGGCCTGGAAGAGCGAGGCCACAGCCGTGGTCGTGGTGGACGACTCGATGTAGTCCAGGAACGGCAGGCTGTACTCGCCGAGCAGCAGCAGCGGCACGATCCACCACAGGCAGACCGCGACGACGCCGAGGCACCACCAGCCGACCAGGCGCAGGTGGGCCCGGTCCCAGCGTCGGGTCAGCAGCCAGATCCCGGGCAGCAGCAGAGCCAGCAGGACCACCGCCGCGTTGATCCCACCCATGCCGAACACGGCCAGCGCGGAGAGCGCCGCGGCCCGACGTGGCGAGCCGATCCGGCGGACCTGCACCAGCGGCAGCAGGACCCACGGCAGCAGCGCCGCGGCGAGCGTCTCCGAGGAGAGCGCGCCGATCTCGGTGAGCATCCGGGGCGCCAGCGCGTAGCCGAGCGCGGCCGCGTACCGGGTCGGTTCGGTGCCGATGTTCAACGCGCGGGCCAGCCGGAGCAGCCCGTAGAACGCGACCGCCAGCAGGAGCGCTGTCCAGGCCCGTTGCGTGATCCACGCCGGCACGCCCAGCAGCTGCCCGCCGGCGAAGAACGGCCCCATCGGGAAGAGGTAGCCGTACGCCTGGTTCTGGAGTTCGCCGGAGGTCGCCTCCGGGTTCCACAGGTGCAGCGCGCGGGTCAGGAAGTGGATCGGGTTCGCGGCCAGGTCGAGCTTGGTGTCGAAGGTGACCTGGCCGGGCCGCTGCCCGAAGGCGATCGCGGTGAGCAGCAGCAGCGACAGCGCGGTCCAGGGCTTCGCGCGTACCGGCCGGGGGACTCGCGGCCGGGTCATCGGCGGCACTCCGGGGGCAGGCAGCTCAGGTCGGCGAGCGCGGAGAAGAAGATCTGCCGGATTCCGCTGGGCTGCTCGGTACGGAACACCTGCCCGCCGGTGACCTTGACGATCGCGGTCAGCTCGTCCGGGTCGACGTCCCGGCCCAGGCCGATGAAGATGATCGGCAACGGCCGGCGGGGGTCCTGCAACCGGGTCAGCTCGGCGAGGAACTTCGGCCGGCCGATGCTGTCCTCGTCCTCGTTCCGCCCGTCGGTCATGACCAGCACCAGGTTGATCCGGCCGGGCGTCCAGTGCTGCCGGGCGTCCCGGTACGCGGCCAGCGTCGCGTCGTACAGCCCGGTGCCCCCGCCGCTCTTGACCCGGACGGCGTCCAGCCGGTCGGCCAGTCGGGCACGCTGGGCGCGCAGCGGGGCGACGGGCAGGATCTCCCGGTAGTCCCGGTCCCCGTCCACCTTCGTGGAGAAGACCCAGATCCCCAGCTCGCTGTTGTCCAACAGCAGGCCGGCGCCCTCCTGGGCGGCCTTGACGGTCGCCCCGAGCCGGGTCTCGTCCGTGCCGGGCACCGGAGCGGCCATCGAGCCGGACACGTCGATGACGGTGAGGATCCGGGCGCTGCGCTGCACGCCGCTCCAGCCGCTCAGCACCTCGGTGACCGTCTCCTCGGCGGGCAGCGGCACCGGTCGGCGCTCCTCCGCCCGCAGTCGGCCGTCGTCGGGGATGGCCGGCGGGAAGCCTGTCGCCGTACGGAAGCCGAACCCGAGCAACGCGTCTCGGGACTCGACCGTGAGCAGGTTGGCCAGGAAACCCGAGGCCGCCTCCCGGACGTGGCCGCGCGCGGCGGGCAGCACCACGTACGGCAGGTCCAGCGACGGGACGCCGATCTCCGGGTACGCGGCGACCAGCTTGTTCGAGCCGGCCAGCGCGTTGTGATCGAGCACGGCCTGCTCGCTGGTCGCCACCGCCTGGGCCTTGCCGGGCAGCCCGCCCCCGGGTGCCCGTACGCCCCCGCCCTCGCCGGCGGGGAACGTCGAACCGGCGAGCCGGCGCAGCACCGCAGCCATCGCGGCGGCTGGTTGCCGTTCACCGGCGACCAGGTTGCGCACCCCGAGCAGCGCCGCGACCCCGGCTGGATCGGCGGCCGGGTCCGGCACTCCCACCGGGGCGGGACGGGCCTTCGGTCCGATCAGCGACGCCCAGGTCACCGCCTTCGCCGGCCATCCCAGCCGGCGCGCGGCCGGCTCGGTCACCGCGAGCACCACGGGGGTGCTCGCCACCGAGGTGCCCTCGCCGGGCACCTCGAAGGCGCCCCCGGCCCGGGCCCGGCGCAGCCAGAACGTGGACTCCGGCAGCCAGGCGTCGGCGACGTCCACCGCGTTGGCCAGGTCCCCGGCCACGGCGGCGGACTCCCGGGCCTGCACGGCGATCGACACGCACGGTTGCCGACCGACGCTGGCCCGCACGATCCGGTCCAGGGCCGGGGCGATCACCGGCGCGGCGGCCACCCGCAGCTGGACCCGCTCGACGCACTCCGGCACACCCCGGTCCGCTCGCACGTAGGCGACGGCCGCCCAGCCGGTCAACAGCAGAACCAGGGCCGCGCTGAGCAGCACCACCGGGGATCGACGGAAGAGGGAGCGCACCGGCGCGAGTCCGTCGCGCAGCACCGCCGGCCACCTCCTCGTCACGTACCGGCGCAGCCGTGCGCAGGTCGGAATCCATCGCGTCGGCCGGGCGGCGCCACCTGGACGCCGGCCGCCACACGCGGTTGCGCTGCACACCCTGCCAAGCTTTTCCGCCGCCGGCAAACCCCCGATCGACGAGCGGTTATCCGATCTTCGCTGCCGGTGCGACCCATTGCGCCCACGGGCCGGGCGGCCCTAGGGTGGCGCGATCGTGCTCACTTACTCGTCGGTAGGAGCAGCGTGGACCCCTCCGTCACCCCCACCCGCCACGTCCTGTTCCTCAACTGGCGCGACACCACCAACCCGGAAGGCGGCGGATCCGAGGTCTACCTCGAACGGATCGCCGCCGAACTGGTCGCCATGGGCCACCGGGTGACCCTGCTCTGCGCCGCGCACGGCAACGCCGGCCCGGCGGAGACCAACGCCGAGGGCGTACGCGTGCTGCGACGCGGCTCGCGGCACACCGTCTACGCCCGGGCCGCATTGACCTGTCTCGCCGGCCGGTTCGGCCTGGGCCCGCTCGGCCGGCGCGGCCTCGGCCGGCCCGACCTGGTGATCGACGTCTGCAACGGCGTGCCGTTCTTCGCGCCCCTGTACGCGGGCCGACCGGTGGTCGCGCTGGTGCACCACGTGCACCGGGAGCAGTGGCCGGTCGTCTTCGGCCCGTGGATGGCCCGGCTGGGCTGGTGGATCGAGTCGTGGCTGGCCGTCCGGCTCTACCGCCGCTGCCGGTACGTCACCGTCTCCGAGGCCAGTCGCGCGGAACTGGCCGCGCTGGGGGTGGGAGCCGAGCGGATCGACGTGGTGCCCAACGGCACGCCGCCGGTGACCGGTCCGCCGTTGCCGCGTACCCCGCACCCGTCGCTGCTGGTGCTCGGCCGCCTGGTCCCGCACAAGCGGGTGGAGATCGCCCTGCGCGCCGTCGCCGACCTGGTCGGCGAGCTGCCCGACCTGGAGCTGGTAGTGGCCGGCCAGGGCTGGTGGGAGCAGCCGCTACGGGACCTGTGCGACTCGCTCGGCATCGCCGACCGCGTCCGTTTCACCGGCTTCATCAGCGAGGAGGAGAAGCACGAGGTGCTCTCCTCGGCCTGGCTGGCGCTCACCCCGTCGCTCAAGGAGGGCTGGGGGCTCACCATCGTCGAGGCCGCCGCGCGCAGCACCCCGACGGTGGCGTTCCGCTACGCCGGCGGCGTCGCCGAGGCGATGGTCGACACCGAGACCGGCCTGCTCGTCGACGACGAGGCGGAGTTCACCGCCCAGGTGCGCGAGCTGCTCGCCGACGACGTGCGCCGCAAGGCGATGGGCGAGGCAGCGCTGCACCACGCCTCGCGCTTCACCTGGACCGCGACCGGGGCCCGCTTCGCGCAGCTTGTGACCCAGGCGACCGGCCGGGCCGGCTGATCCGGGCAGCACGAAAGGGCGCCCGCGAGCAGCGGACGCCCTTTTGTTCGTATGACTTCAGCGCGTGCCGTACAGCGGAGGCTCGGCGCCCTGCTCACCATTGACGTTGGTGGTGGCGGCCTCCTTGGCGGACGGGCTGAGCACATTCGCCAGACCGACGCTACCGAGCAGGCCGAGCACGACCCCGAGCACCCCGACGGCGACGAACGCGGGCAGGTTCCTCATCCACCTTCTCCTTCCGCGGGACTCGCGTGCCGGGACGCTACCACGCGGTAGCGTACGCGCGCAGCGCCCGAAAAACCGATGGCCAGCACCACCGTTCCGGCCAGCAGGTGGGCCAGTCCGACCGGTCCGGGCCGGTCCGGCGCGGGTGGTGGAGACCAGCGCGGATTCTCGTACAGGGTCAGACCCGGTCCATCGTGGACAATCCGAAGCCCGGCCAGGGACGTCGGAGGCGGCGGTGGCCCCGCCGCCCGCTGCACCAGCACCCAACGGGTACCCGCCGCCGACACCGGTGTCCCCGCGGCGAGAAGGTCCCGCACCCGCGCGGCCCGGGGATCCTCGCCGGCCACCGCCAGCCCACCCACCCGCAGCGTGTCGTCGATCAGCACCGGAACGCCGAGGTACCGGGGCGCCGGGTCGATCACCACCTGGCCGCGGTTCCACCCGTAGCGCTGATACTCCTGGAACGGCAGCGAGATCACCTCACCGGGCCGCTGCTCGACCAGCCGGGCCACCGTGTTCCAGTCCGCCGGCCAGCCCACCGGTCGGAGCCGGCCCGCCGCGCCGAACGCCAGGTCGGGCAGGAGCGCCACCGGCAGCAGCGCGGCACCGACCAGAAGCACCCGACCGGTGGCCGGATCGAAGCGGGCAGCCAGCCGGTCGGCGAGGCGTTCCGCGCCGAGCGCGGCGGTCACCGCCAGCACCAGCGCGTACGGGACGAGCAGCTTCTGGCCGTCCCGGATCAGACCCGCGCCGGGCAGGGTCGCGACCAACCAGCCGAGCAGATCCGCGCCACCGGGCAGCACGCCGAGCGCCGCCACGAGCCAGGATCCGGCGGCGAGCAGACCGAGCCGGCCGGCCACCGGGGCGGGCCAGCGCCGGCGCAGCAGCGGTACGCCGTACCCGGCGACGGCCAGCACCAGCACGGTGCCCAGCGGCACCAGCACCGCACCCCGGGAGGCGGGCGTGGTCTGCCCGTTCCAGATGCCGCCCGTGCCGGCGAGCGCCACCAGCGGCCCGGCCCAGTTCTCGGCCCGAGCCGCGAAGGCCAGCACCCCGGCCGGGTCCGACCGTCCGCTGCCGCTGCTGGCGAACCCGGCCACCAGCCACGGCGCGTTGAGCAGCACCGTCGCGCCCAGCGCGGTCGACGCCGCCCGGGCCGCCCCCGGATACCGACCGGGCAGCAGCACCCCGATCGCCACCAGCGCGATCACTCCACCGCTCGGCGTGATCGCGGACGCCGCCGCCGCGAGCAGCAGCCGCGGCAACGCTCCGGGCCGACCGGTCCGTACCCCGAACGCCGCCCGGACCAGCCAGGGCAGCGCGGCGTACGCGACCAGCAGCCCCCACTGGCCGACGAGCAGCCGCTCCGCCAGGTACGGCGTCCAGGCGTACCCGAGGGCGGCCACCACCCGGACCGCGACCCGGTCGGTCGGCACCAGCCGGGCCGCGCCGAGCGCCGCGAGGTAGAGGATCGCCACCAGCACCAGCCGTTGCAGCAGCCAGCCCGGCACCAACTGGTTGGCCAGCGCCACCACGGCGTCCTGCGGGACGGCCCGGGGCAGCGCCGAGGCCGGGGCGATCACCTCCCAGCCCAGCGCCTGCCGGGGCACGAAGACCATGTCGTAGCGGAGCACGTACCCGGGGAGCGCCAGCGGCGCGAGGACCACCGCCGTGACGGCCGCGGCAACGCCGTGCGGCACCATCCGTTCGCGCATCCCGTCGACCCCACCCCGGTCCGGCGCGGCCACCCGTCGCGCTGGTCGCGGCCACTGTACGCGGACCCTCGTCGACCCCCGAACCATCCGTTGACCTGATGGGGCCGCCCCTCACCCGTGTGGCAGTCTTCCCGCCATGGCATTGACCGGATCCGAGGTGGGCGCGGCGCGTGACGAGACCGGCGAGGCCGGCAAACTGGTACGCGTCGATCCGACCCGATCCATCGCCTTCGCGATGATCGTGGTCAGCGTGCTGTGGCGGGCGCAGATCGCCTCGCGCGGCTACCTGGCGGCCGACGACTACGTGCTGATCACGCAGTCCACCGAGTCGCCCCTCACCCCGGGCTTCCTGCTCACCCTCTACAACAACCACTTCATGCCGGGCGGGCGGCTGCTCACCTGGCTGGTCACCGACGCCGTCGGGCTCACTTACTGGCCGTACGTGCTGTTGATGGCGGCCGGCCAGGCGGTGCTCTCCATCGCGTTCTACCGGCTGCTGCGGGACCTGCTGCGACCGAGCCGCCTGCTGCTCGTCCCGCTCGGGATGTTCCTGTTCAGCCCGCTGACCCTCGAAGCGACCTCGTGGTGGGCGGTCGGGGCGAACATGCTGCCGATGCAGCTGAGCATGGTGCTCGCCGTCGGCGCCCAGCTCAGGTACGTCCGCACCCGCCGCAAGCGGCACCTGCTGTCGCTGGTCCTCGCCGTGCTGCTCGGACTGCTCTTCTTCGAGAAGGCGCTGCTGGTCGTACCGCTGGTCTTCCTCTTCACCGTCTGCTTCTTCACCGACGGCGGGCCGGTCCGCTCGGTGCTGACGGCGCTACGCCGCTGGTGGCCGTCCTGGCTCGTGCTGACCGCGCTGGTCGGGGCGTTCGCCGCGGTCTACCTGCAACGCTCCGAGTCGTCGGTGCGCCGGCCGGAGTCGGCGGAAGAGGTGCTGTCGTTCTTCACCCAGCTGTTCGGTTCCACGCTCGTGCCGGGCCTGCTGGGCGGCCCCTGGGGTTGGCTGGGCGCGGGAGACGGGGCGGCGGTGGTCGCGCCGCCCGAGCTCGGCCGCTGGATCGCCTGGTCGGTCTTCGCCGCGCTGGTGGTGCTGACCGTCAAGCGGGACCGCACGGCCACCCGAGCCTGGATCCTGCTCGGCAGCTACCTGGTCCTCGTCGCGGCGCTGCTGGCCGCCACCCGGCTCGGCTCGGTCTTCAGCGGCATCGCCGGCGGGGTACCCCGCTACGTGAGCGACGCCGTGGTGGTCGCCGCCATCTGCGTCGGCGTGGCTCTCGTCGGGATCGCCCGGCCGACTCCGGCGGGCGGCGAGCCGGCCGACAACGAGTCAGCTCCGCCCGCCGGGTCGCCGGCGCCGTCCGCCGAGTCGGAGCCGACCGCAGCCCCGAGCGCCGCGGCCGGCACGCAGCGCTCGGGTGCGGCGCCGGCCGCATCGCCCCCCGTGGTCGCGGCCCGCTCCACCCGCGCCGGCGTGATCCACGCCGAGGCCCCGGACGACCCGGATCCCGGGCAGGCCGATGGGCCGGTGACCGATTCGGATCCCGCACTCGACCCGGAGCCGACCGCCGAGGCCCAGCCGGCGACGGGACCGGCGCCCTCGGCGCAACCCGAACCCGAAGCCACCGCTGCGTCCCCGGGCGACGGACGGGAGCGGCGACCATCGCGGCCCGCACCACCGGAATGGCTGGGGCCGGTGCCCGAGCGGTACCGCGAGGTGGTGACCGCCGGTCTGGCGCTGTTGCTGGTGGCGGCCATGTTCGGCACGGCCTGGACCACGTCGCGCTACAGCGACGAGTGGGCGAAGAAGTACGGCCGGTCCTACCTCGACACCGCCCGGATCGAGCTGGCCAGCGCGCCGCCGGGCACGGTCTTCTTCGACACGCCGGTCCCCGAGGGCGTGGTGTCCGATCTCTCCTGGCCGTACAACCTCCAGTCCCGGTTCTTCGCGGCCGCCGGCTCCCGCCCGGAGTTCGTGCACGAGACGGAGAACGCCTCCGTCCTGGACGGCCTCGGACGGGTCCAGGTCGCCACCATCCAGGGCAGCAACATCGTGCCAGGTCCCCAGGCGGGCTGCGGCTACCTGGTGCCGGCCGGCCAGACCGTCCGGATGCCGCTGGACAAGCCGCGCGACGAGTGGTTCTGGATCATCCGCATCGGGTACCTCAGCTCGGCCGACGGCACGGCGGTGCTGCGGCTCGGCGCGGGAAGCCACTCGTTCCCGGTCAAGAAGGGCCTCAACCAGCGCTTCTTCGAGATCGACGGTGGCGGCGACGCGGTGGAGCTGACGGTCACGGGAACGGACCTGACGCTCTGCACGAACGAAATCACCATCGGCAATCTGGCCCCGAAGCCCGAATGACCACCGAGGAACCCCGGCTGGTGGCGAAGGTGACCCAGCCCGATGCGGCGAAGCGCCCGGCCCGCGACACGGGGGCCGTGCGTCTCGGTGTCGCGGGCGCGGCCGTCACCGCCGCCACCATGCTCACCAACGGGCTGGCCTACCTGGTCCCTATGCTCGGTGCCCGCCAGCTGACCGCCGCCGACCTGGGCGCGCTGGCCACGGTGCTCGCGCTCGGCGCCATCGCGGCGGTGCCGGGCTTCGGCCTGCAGATCGCGGTGGCGGCCCATCGCGCCCGGTCCGGCCCCAGCGGAACGACCCGACTGGCGCTGCGTACCGCCACGTTCACCGCCGGGGTGACCCTGGCCGCGGCACCGGTGCTCACCATCGCGCTCCGGCTCCCGGTCGCGCTGACCCTGCTGCTCGTCCCGACCACCTTCGCCATCGTGCTCGCTGGTCGCTGGCTCGGCGAGCTCCAGGGCGACCAACGGTTCCTGCGGCTCTCGGGCGCGATGACCGGGCTCGCCGCCGGCCGTTACGGCGGGCTCGTCGTCGGGCTCGCCCTCGGGTGGGGACCGGTCGGCTCCCTGTTGCTCGGCACGCTCACCGGCTTCCTCGTCCTACCGCTGCTGGCCCGGCTCGCCGCCGCCACCGGCCCCGCCCCCAGCGGTTCCGTCCCCAAGCAGAGGGTCGCCCCTGCCACCGAGACAGACCGCGCACTGAGCGGCCGACAGGTGCTGACAGCGTGCGGCGCCACCCTGGCGATGCTCGTCATCTCGTACGCCGACCTGATCCTCGCCCGCCAGCTCCTACCGGCCAGCGGCTCCGGCGGCTACGCGGTCGGCGCGGTCCTCACCAAGGGCGCGCTCTGGGCGCCGCAGGTGGTGACCCTTCTGGTGCTGCCACGGTTGGCGTGGGGCGACCGGCGGGCCCGCGCGCTCGCGTTGGCGCTGATCGTGGCCTGCGGCGCGGTCCTGGTCGCCGCCGCCACGGTCGCCGGTGAGCTGGCCTTCCGGCTGGTGGGTGGCACCGACTACCTGCACCTGGCCGGCTCGGCCCCGCTCTTCGCCGCCACCGGCGCCCTCTACGCGGTGGTGTTCATGCTGGTCAACGACAGAGTGGCGATCGGCGCCCGCTGGCCGGCCGCGCCGCTCTGGGTGGCCACCGCCGGCCTGGCCGGTGCGGCCCTGCTGGTGGCGCCGCGCACGGTCGAGGGGGTGCTCAGCTGCGCGCTGGTCACCGCCGCGCTGACCGCCGCCGTGATGGCCTGGCTGACCCTTCGCCCCACCCGCGGCTGAGGCGCCACCGGTGGTGCGAGGAGCGTGGGATGACCGACGGTCAGTCGCCGGCGGCCAGCCAGGCGCTCAGCAGCTGGTGATCGATCGAGTCGACCCGGCCGAGCGGACGACCGGCGGCGACCCGCTCCCGCAGCTCCGCCCGGGTGAACCAGCGCGCCTCCAGCAGTTCCACACCGTCCACCCGCACCTCGTCCGATCCGGCGGTGGCCCGGAAGCCCACCATCAGCCCGGCCGGGAACGGCCACGCCTGCGACCCCTGATACGCCAGGTCCGTCACGGTGATGCCGGCCTCCTCGGCCATCTCCCGCCGGACCGCGTCCTCCAGGCTCTCGCCCACCTCGACGAACCCGGCCAGCGTCGAGTACGCGCCCTCCGGCGCGCCCGCGTGCCGGGCCAGCAGGCAGCGCTCCGGCGCAGCCGGCCCGTCGGGCGCCACCACCAGCACGATGATCGCCGGTTCGATCCGGGGAAACAGCAGCCGCCCGCACTCCTCGCCGGTGCACGTCCGGACGTGCCCACCGCCGCCGGCCACAGCGGGCGCGCCGCACGTGCCGCAGTACCGCTGCTGTCGGTGCCAGTGCAGCAACCCCCGCGCGTACGCCTGGAGAGCCGCCTCGGCCGGGTCGAGCCGCCCGACCAGCGCGCGTACGTCGACGGCCCGCGCCGCACCGGCCATCTCGACGGCGGCCTGCTCGCTGAGCGCGGAGAGGTCCGCGGCGAACACGGCGGCGTCCCCGTCGAGCCCCAGGAAGACGATGTCCCCGGCTGCGGACCGGACGAGAGACGCCCGCTCCGCGGTCAGCCGGACCGGGCCGTTGCCGTCGACGAGACAGCGGTCCCGCCACAGCGGCAGCACCACGGTGGTCGCGTCGGTGGCCAGTGCGCTCAGCCGGGCCGGATCGGTGCGCAGCTCACCCGCCCGGTCCAACCATCCGCCGCCGTACGCCAACACCCGTTCCGCAGTGTTCACAGCGCCACCGTGCCACGTCGCCGGTCCCACCCGGGCACCACCCCCCGCGCCGCGCGACACGCCGGGACGACACGCGGTACCAGCACCGGTGGGCGCAGCCCACGAGGACGGCCGAGCATTCGTTACCGTAGGTGTCCTCCGGGAGGGAGGACCTCCCGCGGCACCTGGCGATCGAGGTTGCAGTGACGCTGTACGGCGAAACACGTCCACCCGCCGATGACCGGCCCACCGTGCAGGTCACCGCGGTCACCTGGCCCGACGACGGGGCGGAGCCGACCACGGCACCGCCCACCGGCGAGCCGGAGGGTGACCGGCGCCGCCCGCGCCGGTTCCGGATGCTCCTCGCCGCCGGCGTCACCAGCGGCGTGCTCGCCGCCGTGGCGGGCGCCGGCGCCTGGGCGTACGCGGGGGATGTTCCCCGGGGCACCACCGTGCTCGGCACCGAGCTGGGTGGCCGGAGCCGCACCGACGCCCACCAGGAGTTGCGGGCGGAGCTGGACCGGCGCGCGGCGGCCCTCGCGGCGCCGCTGCGAGTCACCGTCGGGGAGCGCACGGCCGAGATCAACCCCGCCGAGGTGGGGCTGAACGTCGACGTCGAGGCCACCGTGGCGGCCGCGGCCGAGGCCGACGCGCACCCGGTCAGCCGGCTGGTCGGCTCCCGCACCGTCGACCCGGTCGTCACCGTCGACGTGGATCGGCTGGACGCCGCGCTCCGTAAGGTGCTCGGCGACCAGGCCCGGCCGATGACGATGCCGGCGATCACCTACAAGGGCACCACCCCGAAGGTGGTTCAGCCCAAGCCGGGGCAGGCGTTCGACCCTCAGCGCTCCGCCGAGGTCGTACGAGCCGGGTGGCTGGCCGGCACCCCGGTCACCGTGCCGCTGGTGGAAAGTCAGCCGGCGACCACCGCCGAGGAGTTGGACCGGCTGGTCGCCGAGCTGGCGAAGCCGGCGGTCGCCACACCGGTCACCCTGCGCACCGGCAAGGGCTCGGTGAAGATCCCGCCCACCGCCATCGCGAAGAGCCTGCGGTTCAGCGCCGACAAGGCCGGCAAGCTGACCCCGACGGTGGACGTCAAGCGGCTGCGCGCGGCGCTCGGCGACGACCTGGACGCCGTCGAGGTGCCGCCGAAGGACGCGGCGATGACCATTTCCGCTGGTCGACCGAAGGTCACCGAAGGGCGACCCGGGCAGCAGCTGGACACCGCCACCCTGGGCCGTGACCTGCTGGCCGTGCTGCCGAAGCCGGACGGCCGCGAGGTGACCGGCGAGCTGAAGCCGGCGCCGCCCGAGCTGACCGCGGAGAAGCTGGCCGGTCTGGGCATCAAGGAGCGGGTCTCCACCTTCACCACCCGGTTCACCGGTGGCATGGCCTCGTCACGCAGCCAGAACATCGCCACCATCGCCAAGGAGGTGGACGGCACGGTCGTGCTGCCGGGGAAGACGTTCTCGCTGAACGGCCACACCGGCGAGCGCGGCTACGCGCAGGGCTACCGGGACGCGCCGGTGATCCTGGACGGCAAGCTGGTGCCCGGTGTCGGCGGCGGCACCTCGCAGTTCACCACCACGCTGTTCAACGCCACCTACTACGCCGGGCTGGAAGACGTCGAGCACAAGCCGCACTCGTACTGGTTCGACCGGTACCCGGCGGTCATCGAGTCGACCATCTTCTGGCCGAACCTGGACTTCAAGTTCCGCAACAACACCCAGTACGGCCTGCTCATCGACACCTCGTACACGTCGAGCACGATCACCGTGTCGATCTGGAGCACGAAGATCTACGACAGCGTGAAGACGGAGTACGGCCCGCGCCGCAACATCACCACTCCGAAGCTCATCCACCTCGCACCGGGCCCGACGTGCATCCCGAGCAACGGCATCAACGGCTTCACCCAGGACGCCTTCCGGGTCATCAAGAAGGGCGGGGTGGTGGTCAAGCGGGAGAAGTTCACCTGGCGCTACGACGCCGAGCCCCGCTACGTCTGCGGCCCGAAGCCGTCCTGAGGTCCCACCCGCTCTGCGGTCCGCTCAGCGGTGTCACCGCACCGCCCATGACGCCTGCCCCCCTGCGGCGGCA
Organism: Micromonospora sp. CV4; assembly: GCF_003667455.1. Taxonomy (NCBI): domain Bacteria; kingdom Bacillati; phylum Actinomycetota; class Actinomycetes; order Micromonosporales; family Micromonosporaceae; genus Micromonospora; species Micromonospora sp. CV4. The sequence goes on from NZ_RCVI01000313.1 coordinate 19,902, forward strand.
TCGGCACCACGCGCGCCTCCTGCACCCGGATCTCGGCCCGGAGCCGGTGCGCCGCGGGATGCCACATCTCCTCGAACGGGCCCATGACCTCACCGCCGACACCGCGGCGACGCGCACGGGCCCCCAGCCACAGAAGGGTTCCCAGGACCGCCGCCAGGCAGGCCGCGAACATCAGGAGTATCAGGGCGTCACCCACGTGCCGAGCCTAGCCGGCGCCCGGGCCCCGTTGATCGACTCGGTTTAAGCCGAGCCTAGCCGGCGCCTGGACCTCGTGATCGACTCGGTTGCAGGGATATCGGGGCAACAAACGAGCCCCGATACCGCGGTTTCCGGGATCCCGAGTCGATCAACCCCGCATGGATGTGGGCATGCAGAAGTCGACCCTGGGTGATGTGGGCATGCAGAAAGGGCCACCCCTGAGGGTGGCCCTTTCTGAAAGATTGTCCGGCGGCGTCCTACTCTCCCACACCCTCACGAGTGCAGTACCATCGGCGCTGGAGGGCTTAGCTTCCGGGTTCGGAATGTGACCGGGCGTTTCCCCTCCGCCATGACCGCCGTAACTC
>NZ_RCVI01000181.1:0-20349 GCF_003667455.1 Micromonospora sp. CV4
GTCGAGGGGAGCGGAGCGGAGGGGCTGATGGTGTGGCTCATGTGTCTTCCTCGTCTGAGTGCGTGGATGGGCCGCCGGTCGACGCGCCCTGCGGCGTCACACCGGCCGCTACGTCGGATCCGGTACGCCGGCCAGGTGCGGCGAGGTCAACGATCCATCCGAGCCCCGCAATGATCAACGCGGGATGACGCCACGATCGTTTAGTCAGGGTCACCAATAGCCGCCACCGCGCTACGGGAGCACTCGCAGGCCCGGCCGGACGTGGTCAACGTGGGGTGATGAGCGGGGCGTAGTCGGCGCGGGTGAGCGGTTGTTCGGACAGCGAGCCGTCGGCGCGGGGCACCGCGAGTGGCCTGCCGTCGCGCAGGAACACCACGGTGGCGACGTCGTCGCGACTGGTCAGCGTGCAGACGATCTGCCCGAAGGCGAGAACCTCGTCGCTACGGCCGGCGTCGTCGTCGGGCTCGTCGACGACGACGCGGGCCTGCGCGCGGGTCACCGTCGCGCCGGCGGCGTTTACCGCTCCGGGCAGCGCGCTGGTCAGGTCGCTGTCGCGTTCGGCCGTACCCGGCCCGGCGAGGAGATGCCGCAGTTGCTCCTCGACCGTGGGGACATGGTCGACGCGCCGGACGACGGAGACGATGCGGTTGTCGCGGACGAGGCAGAGCGTCTCGTCCGCCCGGCCGGCCGGCGCCGCCGTCGTGTCGGCGGGGGCAGCGCTGTGGAACGGCCTGCGCGGCGGCTGCACCGTCCGGGGGCTGTCGTCGGTGGGGACGCCGCAGCCGGTCAGCAGCGCGGCGAGTGCCAGTGGGGCCAGGCGGCGGTAATTCATGGCAGGCTTTCCGGCAGGGTGACGCGGAAGCGGGCGCCTCCGCCGGGGCGGTCGGTGACGGTGGCGTGCCCCCGGTGCGCCGCGGCGTGCTGGGCGACCAGCGCGAGCCCGAGGCCGGTGCCGTCGCCGGCGCCGCGGGTGTGCGCGGCTCGCCCGCGGACGAAGCGGTCGAAGATCGCCTGTCGGTCCTCGATGGACACACCGGGGCCGTCGTCCTCGACCTCGATGACGCCGGCGTCACCGTCGCGGCTCAACCGGACGCCCGCCGGGCCACCCCCGTAGGTCACGGCGTTGTCGAGCAGGTTCGCCAGGATCTGCGCGATACGGCGCCGCTCGACCTGCCAGGTCGCGGGAGCGTCCGCCGCGAGGTGCACGAGCGAGGCCGGCAGGTCGAGGGCCTGGCAGGCGTCCCGGGCCAACGCCACCACGTCCACGGCTTGCCGGTGGGCGGGCTGGTCGCTACGAGCCAGGTCGATCAGGTCGTTGACGAGCCGTTGGAACCGGTCGATCTCGTCGGCGACGAGCCCGGCGGCGGTGGCGGTTCGCTCGTCCAGGTGCTCGCGGCGACGCGCCAGGACGCTGGCCGCCGCGGCGAGGGTCTGCAGTGGTGAGCGCAGTTCGTGGCTGACGTCGGCGGCGAAGCGGCGGTCCCGCTCGATGCGATGGGCGAGCTGGTCGACCATCTGGTTGAACGAGGAGGACAGACGCGTCAGATCGGGGTCGGTGGCCGGGTCGAGGCGCGCGGTGAAGTCGCCGGCGGCGATCTTCTCGGCGGCGTCGGCGACGGCCGTCAGCGGGCGCAGCCCGTGTCGGGTCGCGTACCAGCCGAGGGCCGCGCCGGACCCGGCCACCATGATCGCGACGGTGGTCAGCGCGAGCGCCAGGACCTGGAACGTCTGCTCCAGCTCGCGCAGAGAGTTGATCTCGAAATACGTCGCCGTCGCCGACAGGGGCACCCCGACCACCAGGGCAGGTTGGCCGGCGACGCGTACGCGCTGCACCGCCGGCTCCCCGGAGGCGACGGCCCGTCGCAGGTCGACGGGTATGGCGGTGGTGGTGCCGGGGTCGGCGGTTCGGGCGTACCACGCGCCGTCCAGGTGCAGCACGGGTCGCCGGCCGCCGCCCGTGTCCAGCGACCGAAGCACCTCCACCACGTCGGGAGTGTCGGTGTTCAGCCCGGCCCGGACGACGGCGGCGTCGAAGTAGGCGGCGCGCAGGGCGGTGCGTTCCCGCTCGTCGATCAGGGAGCGGCGGGTCAGCTCGTACGAGACCAGGGCCATGGAGGCGGCGAGCAGGAACGCTCCGACGGCGAACGCGGCGGTGACCCGGGTACGGAGTCCGAGGCGTCTCATCGCTGCAGCTTGTAGCCCAGGCCCCGCAGCGTGACCAGGTGCCGGGGGGTTGCCGGGTCCGACTCGATCTTCTGCCGCAGCCGGCCGACATGCACGTCGACGAGCCTCTCGTCGCCGCTGTCGTAGCCCCAGACCCGTTGCAGCAACTGCTGGCGGGACAGCACCCGGCCGGCGTGTTCGGCAAGCTCGCACAGCAGCCGGAACTCGGTGCGCGTGACCGGTACCGGTTTGCCGGCGCGGCGTACCTCTCCCCCGTCGGGGCTGATCTCCAGTTCGCCGAAGGCGAGCACGGGTACGGGCTCCGGCGCCGGTCCCGTCACGCCGGCACGGGCGCGGCGGCGCAGGGCGCGCAGGCGAGCGGTCAGTTCCTTGATCGCCACCGGCTTGACGATGTAGTCGTCGGCGCCGGCTTCGAGGGCGGCGACGATGTCGTGGGTGTCGTCGCGGGCGCTGACCACCACGACCGGCACGTCATCGTCACGACGCAGGTGCCGAATGCACTCGAAGCCGTCGAGGCCGGGCAGCATCAGGTCGACCAACACGTAGTCGGCCGGGTCGCGGCGCTGGACGCGCAGGCCCTCCTCCGCCGTGGCCGCGCCCACCGCCTCGTAGCCCTCGTCCTCGAGTGCGAGCAGCAGCGCCAGGCGGATGCGGTCGTCGTCCTCGATCACCAGTACGGCCGTCATACCCGGCATCATCCCCAGGCCATCGGCCACGCGGCCAACCGTGCCGGCCGCCTGGCGGATTTGTCACGCAACTGTCATAGATCCGCGCGGTGACCGCCAAGCCGGCACGGCAGGGTCGTAGGCGACCGGGTCCGGAAAGGGAAGGGGCACGCCCGTGACGGGATCACCGGCACCGACGCCGTGCACACTGCCGCTGGTCGAGGTGTGCGTCACCGAACTCGACCTGGCCTGCCTGCCGGCGGCCGGAGCCCTGTTCGACCGGCTGCTGGCCCTGTGTCCCGGGCAGGTCGTGGTCGACCTGTCCAGGTGCCGGCACATCGATGCCGCCGCCATCGGCCTGCTGCTCGATGTGCACCGGCGGCTGGCCCGTGCCGCCGGGGTCCTCACCATCCGCAACCCGAACCCGCGCATCCGACGCATCCTGCACACCGCCCGTCTGGACCAGGTCCTGCCGGTGGTCACCGATCCCCCGCAGTCAACGCCCGGGGGGAGGGCACCCGAACCCGCGTCGGCGCCGCCGGCTCTGGTCGCCCACGGCCGCGCCCCCGTGACCACCGTCCAGTGACGATCCCGCCCGGACGTCACCGCGCGGGACCGCCCCGCCGGCCACCGAAACGTCCAGCGCGGGAGCCGGACCACCGCTTCAGCCCCGCCCCGAACGCCGTACCCCGCCGGACCGGCGGGACACGGGCCCAGGAAGGACCAGCAGAATGACCGTCGTTCCGGACGATCACCTGATGACACTGATCTGCGACACCTGCGGCGACTCCATCAGGGCCACCGCGTGTGTGCTCCCCGACGCCGAGGTCGTCTGGACCCTGGTGTCCGAACACGGCTGGAGTGGTTCCCCGTTCGCCACCGGCCCGCATCGCTGCCCGCACTGCAGCCTGCTGCCGATCTCCGGTGGCGTTAACGCTCCGGGCGACAGCCACGGTCCCGGCGGCATTCTCGGCATCGACCATCTCGACGACATGACCGCCGTCGCCGCCGGTGAGGTCGACCTCGACAACGGTGACTCGCTGCGCGCCGCCCTGTGCCACGCGGAGAACCTGGGCGGACACGTCGTGGTCGACCTGACCCGGGTACCCCACATCGACTCCACCGACCTCGGTCTCCTCGTCCGCGCGCACCGCGACGCGCGCGACCGCGGCGTCACGCTGTGCCTGGCCGCGCCGTCCCGGTTCATCCGCACCGTCCTGCACACCATGCGCCTGGACCGGGCCTTCCCCATCTTCGAGAGCCGCGACGAGGCCCTCGCCCAGCTGTCGCAGGGCCTGGTGTCCGCCCCCACGGCCACGACGGCCGCCCGTTCCTGACCGACGTGGGCCCCGCCCGGAACCCTCCTCGTCGCCGGCAGCGACAACCGACACCTGGGGAGAGCCCATGACCATCACCGGTCTCGTCACCGCGCTCCTCGTCGGCGTCACCGTCGGCCTGCTCGGCGGGCTCGTCCTCCCGGGACGCCGGGAGGCGCCGATCTGGCTGACCGTCGCCGTCGGGGTCGTCGCGGCGCTGGCGGGCACCGTCGTCGCCCATCTGGCGGGCGTCGACACCCGCGCCCTCAACCCCCTGGCCGTGTTCATCGAGGTCGGTCTCGCCGGTGCCGGCGTGGTGCTGGTCGTCGCCACCGCCAGGTCCGAACGGTCCGACTCCGCCTGAGAATCCGGACCCGGACCGTCCACTCAAGGAGCTTTCCGTGTACATGCCCTGGCCACTTCCCGACGAGAACTGGTTCGCCGACGCCTCGCACCAGCCTGAGCAGGGCTCCGAGGACGTACGGGTCGAGGCGCTGGTCGCGCAACGGCTGAGCATCGACTCAACGACGCGGCGCCAGCAGATCAGCGTCTCGGTGCAGAACCGGGTCGTCATCCTCGCCGGCGTGGTGAGTGACCCGGAGACGCGGCAGGCCGCCGCGGAGCTCGCCTGGGAGGTGCCCGGTGTCTTCGACGTCTGCAACTCGTTGCGGCTCAGCGCCCCGCGGCGTGGCCACCGCTGACCGTCGGCCCCACCGCGCGGCTCAGGCGAAGCCGAACAGGGGCGGGAAGGCGAGGACGACCACCCAGGCCCACGCGGCGTACACGATCACGTATCGGGTCTGCCACCGTTCCAGGCGGGCGAAGGGCATGCGGCCACGCACGAAGCCGAGGTAGAGCCATGCCGACCACGCCAGGTTGGCGAGCAGGACGAGGTTCTCGCCCAGTGCCGCGGTCTTGTTCGGGCTGAAACCCCATTCGGTGATCCGGCCCGTGATCGCCGCCAGCACCAGGACGTCAATGATCAGAGCGCTGACGATGAGGGCGAGCTGCAAGCGGTCGAAGAGGCCGGGTCGGGCCGTCAGGTCGCGGGCCGAGATGGCGTACAACAGCATGCCCAGCACGATGACGAGCAGCAGGTCGAAGAGGATGAGGGCGTCGCGCTCGACGTCGATGCCGTTGGTGGTCCAGACGACGGCGACCAGGAAGGCCAGCAGGGTGGCCGTGAAGAGCGGTGTGAAGACCCGGGTCAGCACCGGCGCCATGTTCTCGATGACGCTCTGCTTGGCCTCCACCAGCCATGCCGACACGATGACCGCGGCCATGGCGCCGCACGGCAGCAGCCACGACTGGATGAACCCCTCCGCGTCCACGCCGATGGCCGCGAAGGCGCCCACCGTGAACCCCGTGAGCACGCCTCCGCCGAGTCCGATGAGGACGAAGTAGATCAGCCACTCCCCGGTGAACCGGATGAAGTCCATCCGCCGTCGGTCTGAGCGCCAGTCGCCACCCGTGTAGGCGACGCCGACCACCAGCCACAGCGCTATCGGCAGGTGGATCGCGGTGAGCACCATGGTCTGCGTGTCGTCGGCCAGCGGGTACGCGTTCGCGGCGACCGCGCCGAGGACGAACAGCAGCGCGAGCGCCCCGACGACGCGCGGACCGACGCGGCGCTGCCAGGCGAAGTACGCCGCCAGGGCCGGCAGCGCGAAGAGACTGATGTTTCGCGCGTAGAAGCCGGCGTGGTCGCCGCTTGAGAGGTCGAGCCCGAACCAGGACGGCACCTTGATCGCGAGCGCCGCGACGGCCGCGCAGAGCACCATGACGGGCAGTTCGCGACGGGACCGGGCCGCGCTGGGTGCGTCCGGCTCTCGGGGCAGCACGAGTTGCTTCCATAGGCGCTCGGAGTGCTCCCGGGCGAACTCCCGCGACAGCTCGTCGAGGCCGCCCATGCGCTTGACGGCGATGAGGAACGCCTCGTCGGCTCGCAGGCCGGCCTCGGTCAGCTCGGCGATCCGGCTGCGAAGGTGGTCCTCCAACTCCTCGGCGTCGGTGTGGTGCAGCTCCCGGCGGCGGTGGATGTAGGCCCGCCACTCGGCGATCTGGCCCTCCAGATCGTGGTCGACGCTCATAGTCCCGCCCCCCAGGCCGGTGCCGTGATCGGCTTGATGGACTGCGTCGTGCTCCAGACGCCCCGCAGGGCGTCGACGACCGCGGCCCACTGGCGGCGCTGCTCGGCGAGCTCGGCCCGGCCCTGGTCGGTGATGCGGTAGTACTTCCGGCGTCGTCCCCCCGCCGGGGTCGCCCAGGTCGACTCGACGTGGCCGAGCCGCTCCAGGCGGTGCAGCAGCGGATAGAGCAGGCCGTCGGTCCACTCGAGTTGCCCGCCCGAGAGGTCGTTGACCTGCTTGAGGATCGCGTAGCCGTAGCTCTCGCCCTCGGCGAGGATCCCCAGCACGAGTGGTGTCGCCGAGGCCGCGACGAGGTCCTTGGTGATGTGCATGGCACCGCCTATACCTAGCTCTGCAATGCATAGTAGTTCTAGGTATTACGCCCACGCAAGCAGAATGAGCAGCCCGGACCACCGTCAGCGGGGCGGCATCTCCCGCCGGGACGGGAACGGGGTGCCCGGCTGACCGAGCGTGGAACGGGCGCGCAGCCCCACCGGATCCGGGGCGACGACCGGCGGCGCGGCGGCCGGCTCCGGGGCCCGTCGGGCGTCGAGGTACGCGGCGGCCGCCCGGTCGTCGTCGGTCGGCGCGGCGAGCAGGGCGTAGAGCAGGCCGACCACCCCGAAGATCACCGCCAGCACGATCGGGACCAGGAGCGTGCCCATCCCGGTGCCGGTGAGGTCGCCCTGACCCTCGTGCTGGTGCACCGAGAGGGCGCTCATGCCGGTGAAGTGCATGCCGTTCACGGCGACCCCCATCACCAGGGCGGAGGCGAAGATCGCCAGCGGCCGGCGGACGGTCATCGCGAGCCACAGCGCGACGGTGGCCGCGACGATCGCGATCGCCACCGACAGTCCGACCCGGGTCGTGTCGTAGCCGAGGCTCCCGTTCAGGCGCATCGCCGCCATCCCGGTGTAGTGCATGGCGGCCACACCGACACCGGTGAAGATGCCGCCGGCGATCAGCCGTACCGGGTTCAACCGGCCGGTGCCCACGATGGCCAGGCCGATGCCGACCGCCACGACGGCGATGGCGGTGCTGGCCGCGGTGAGCGGCACGTCGTACCGGATCCGGGTGCCGGCGACGGCGAAGCCGAGCATGGCCATGAAGTGCATCGCCCAGATGGCGGTGCCGCCGAGGGCCCAGGCGGCCAGCAGCCCCCACCACGCGCGCTGGCCGGCGGTGCCGGCGGTACGGATACGCCCGGCGCAGATGAGGCCGAGGACCGAACCGAGCACGGACAGCGCGTAGCTCAGCGTGGGCGTGATCCACCCGTACTCAAAGTGATTGATCTCCGCCACGGCGGTCTTCACCCCATTCGTTACCGACGCGTAAAGGAAGCGCTCGGGCAATGATCAGGGGTGCTCCGAACAGGCGCAACAGCACCCCTCGGGCTATCCGGGGGGTGCTGTCCCGGTGACGGTCCGATACGTCGCTTCGCCGACGGCGGTGACCGAAAGTGATTATCAGGCGGAGGTGTGGTACGCCAGCACGCCCCGGTTGATGGCCGCGATCGCCTGCCGGGCGGTGGAGCGCAGGTCCGGTGCCGCGCCGCCGGAGTCGGCCAGCTGGCCGAGCAGGTCGACCACCTGGCGCGCCCAGCGGACGAAATCACCGGCCGGCATCTCACCGTCGATCTCGTGACCACTGGCGAGCACCTTGGCCAGGGCGTCGCCACGGGCCCACCGGTAGACCGGCCACGCGAAGCCGAGATCCGGCTCCCGGGTCGCGGTCAGCCCGCGCGCCGCCTCGTCGGCCTCGATCTCGCCCCACAGCTTCAGCGTCTCGTCGACCGCGTCGGCCACCGGCCCGCGTGGCAGCGACGCCCGCTCGTCGACGTCGCGGCGCGCCTCGAAGACCACCACGGACACGGCGGCGGCCAACTCGGCCGGGGACAGCCCGTCCCACACCCCCCGGCGCAGGCACTCGGCGACCAGCAGGTCCGCCTCCGTCCAGATCCGGCCGAGCATCCGACCGGCGTCGGTGACCGCGCCGTCGCCGGTGAGATAGCCGCGGTCGGTCAGCAGCGCCACGATCCGGTCGAAGGTCCGCGCGAGGGACCCCGTACGGCCGGACACCCGCTCGCGCAGCTCCTCGGTGTCGCGCTCCAACCGCCGGCGCCGCTCAGCCCAGCGGGCGTGCTCCTCCCGCTCCGGGCAGGCGTGGCAGGGGTGGTTGCGCAGCTCGGTACGGAGCTGGGAGAGCCGGTGGTCGTCGCCGGCCGCCTGCCGGGAACGGCCACCCCGCCGGCCGCCGTGCCGGTCCAGGCCGGTGCCGCTGACCTCGGCGGCGAGGTCGCGCCGGGCGCCCGGCGAACGGTGGTTGAAGTGCTTGGGCACCCGGATCCGGGCCAGCACCTCGGCCGGGGTGGTGAAGTCGCCCGGGCTGACCCGCCCGGCCCAACGGTCCTGGGTGAGCACCAGCGGGCGGGGCTCGCCGAAACCGCCGGTCGCCGGGTCCAGCACCACGGCCAGCCCGGCCCGCCGACCCGCCGGCACCCGGATCACGTCGCCGACCCGCAGCCGCTCCAACGACGCCACGGCAGCGGCCTTCCGCTGGGTCTGCCCCTGCCGGGCGATGGCCTTCTCCCGGTCGGCGATCGCCACCCGCAGGGCGAAGTACTCGTCGAAGTCGCCGTGGTGGCAGGCGGCCTCCGCGCCGTACGCCTCGATGGTCTCGGTGTTGCGCTGCACCTGCCGGGCCAGGCCGACCACCGACCGGTCCGCCTGGAACTGGGCGAACGACGACTCCAGCAGGGCCCGCGCCGGCTCCGCGCCGACCGTGCCGACGAGGTTCACCGCCATGTTGTACGAGGGCCGGAAGCTGGAGCGCAGCGGATAGGTGCGGGTGGAGGCGAGCCCGGCCACGTGCCGCGGGTCGGTCTCCGGGGACCACACCACCACGGCGTGCCCCTCGACGTCGATGCCGCGCCGACCGGCCCGCCCGGTGAGCTGCGTGTACTCCCCCGGGGTCAGGTCGACGTGGGCTTCGCCGTTGTATTTGACCAGCCGTTCCAGGACCACGCAGCGGGCCGGCATGTTGATGCCCAGCGCGAGGGTCTCCGTGGCGAAGACCGCCTTGACCAGGCCGCGGACGAACAGCTCCTCGACGATCTCCTTGAACACCGGGAGCATGCCGGCGTGGTGGGCGGCCAGGCCGCGCTCCAACCCGTCCAGCCACTCCCAGTAGCCCAGCACCGTCAGGTCCTCGCCGGGGATCGCGGTGACCCGGGACTCGACCACCCGACGGATCTCGGCCCGCTCCTCGGGCGAGGTGAGCCGCAGCCCGGCGGCGAGGCACTGCTGCACCGCGGCGGCGCAGCCGGCCCGGCTGAAGATGAACAGGATCGCCGGGAGCAGACCCTCGCGGTCCAGCCGGTCGACGATGTCCGGACGCATCGGGCCGCGCCAGCGTGGGCCGCGCCGGCCGGAGCCGGGCCCGGCGCTGCGGCCCTCGCCCAGCTCCAGACGGCGCATGGTGTCGCGGGTGTAGCGCAGCAGTTCCGGGTGCACGTCGTGTTTGCGGGCGGCGTCGGCGTCGTGGAACAGGTCGAACATCCGCTTGCCGACCAGCATGTGCTGCCACAGCGGCACCGGCCGGTGCTCGCTGACCACCACCGCGGTCTCGCCGCGCACGGTGACCAGCCAGTCGGCGAACTCCTCGGCGTTGGAGACGGTCGCCGACAACGAGACCAGGGTGACCGAGGCGGGCAGGTGGATGATCACCTCTTCCCACACCCCGCCACGGAACCGGTCGGCGAGGTAGTGCACCTCGTCCATCACCACGTAGGCCAGCCCCTGCAGGGTGCTGGAGCCCGCGTAGAGCATGTTGCGCAGCACCTCGGTGGTCATCACCACCACCGGCGCGTCGCCGTTGATGGCGTTGTCGCCGGTGAGCAGGCCGACCTGCTCGGCGCCGTACCGCGCGACCAGGTCGTGGTACTTCTGGTTGGACAGCGCCTTGATCGGCGTGGTGTAGAAGCACTTGCGCCGGGTCGGCGGCACCCCCGGGTCGTCGGCCGCCGCCGCGTCGCCGGGCCGCCCGCGCAACGCCAGGTGTACGGCGAACTCCCCGACCACGGTCTTGCCGGCGCCGGTGGGGGCGCAGACCAGCACCCCGCTGCCCCGCTCCAGGGACTGGCACGCCTCGCGCTGGAAGTCGTCGAGATCGAACCCCAGATCAAGGGCGAACTCGTCCAGCGCCGGGAACTGTGAGGCCTGCGCGGCCCGGCGGCGCGCCGCGACGTACCGCTCGGCGGGGCTCGACATGTCACCAAGATTAGTGCGTGCCGGGACACCGCACCCGACAAGGCCGTGCGGCGGGGCCGTCGGCGGCGGTCGGTAGGGTGCACGGCGTGCCGGACCATGCCGAACCGCCCCAGACTCGTCCGCCGGGCAGCGCCGATGACGCCGCCGCCTCCCGGGCGTCCCGACGGCCCGTCAAGGCGGTGCTCTTCGACTTCCACGGCACCCTGGCCCAGGTTGAGGAGCCGCGGCAGTGGGTGCTGGAGGCCGCGGCGACATGCGGGGTCACCCTGGATCGCGTCAAGGCCACCTCGCTGGCCGACCGGCTGCTGACCGCCGGGCGGGCCGGCGGGCCACTGCCGGCCCGGGTGCCGCCCCGGCTGGCCGAGCTGTGGGCCGACCGGGACCTCTACCCGCACGCCCACCGCGGCGCCTACACGGGGCTGGCCGAGACCGTCGACGCGGGCATCGAGGGCTTCGCCGACGCCCTCTACGAGCGGCTGCTGACCGCCGAGGGCTGGCTGCCGTACCCGGACACCGCCCCCACCCTGACCGCGCTGCGCGATGCCGGGGTAAAGGTGGCGGTGGTCAGCAACATCGGCTTCGACCTGCGGCCGCACTTCGACGCCTGGGGGCTGACCGACCTCGTCGACGCGTTCGTGCTCTCCTACGAGGTCGGGCGGTGCAAACCCGACCCGGCGATCTTCTGGCGCGCCTGCGGGATGCTCGGCGTCGACCCCGAGCAGACGCTGATGGTCGGTGACACCCCGGCGGACGCGGGCGCGGTGGCCGCCGGCTGTTCGGTGCTGGTCCTGCCGGCCGCCGACCCGGGCCGGGAGAACGGGCTGGGCGCCGTCCTGGACCTGGCGCTGCCGGCCTGAGCGGCGCCGCCGGACCTGTCAGTCCGGGATGTGGATCACCGGTAGATCGCCGTCGCCGTACCGGTCCTCGCCGGTCAGGATCGAGGCGTCGTGTTCGAGGCAGGCGAGCACGGTGGTGGCCAGATCGGCGCGGCCCGTCAGCGTGCGCCAGTAGCTGAGCTCGTGCCAGGAGTGACCCTCGGTGGAGAGCACCGTGCAGGCGTCCAGGGTCAGCAGCCGGTGCAGCGTCGCCCGGTCCTTCGGGTCACTGACGATCGCCAGGGCCTCCGCCGCCGTCACGGCGGTGACACCGAACCGGTTGCGGTCCTGGATGACCTCGTGCAGCGGCTCCCCGACGTGCACCGACCCCGCCAGGTAGGCCAGCAGTGCCGACCGGTCCAGCACGAGCCGGACCGGCCGGTCGTCCGCAAGGCTCACGCGGCTGGCTGCTCGACAGTGCCGGCGGCGGCGTCCAGCACGTGCTGGCGCGCCCGCTCCCGCAGGGCGTTCCGGCGCTCCGGCGACCACTCGGCTTCCACGGCGGCACGGCGGGCGCGCGCCTCGGCCACGCCCTGCTCAGTGATCTGGATGCCCTGATGGGCCAGCTCCGCATCGAGGGCGTCCAGGCGCATGCGGTCCCGGACGGCCTGGGTGATGTAGGCGCTCGCGTTCGACTCCTGCTCCAGGCGCTCAGCCACGTCGGGTGGTACGGAGATCGACAGTTTCCGCATCGCGCTGGTCATACCACGCACGGTACGCCGGTAGCACCGCGTTGGCGACCGTCAACGGCCGTGTGGGCGCGACGGTCATTGGTGGACACCGCCGGAGGGCGGCCGAAGCAGACCGCCTAGCGTCATGGCCGTGACGGAAACCCTGCTGCCCGCGTCGAGTCCAGCCGGCGCGCCACCGGCCCGGCGCGGTGGCGTCGCCGCCGTGGGGCTGGTGCTCGGCGGCGCGCTGTCGGTGCAGTTCGGCTCCGCCGTGGCCGCCCTGCTCTTCCCGCGGACCGGGGTGGCCGGCGCGGTCACCCTGCGACTGACGATCTCGGCCGTCCTGCTGCTCCTCGTGTGCCGGCCCCGACTGCGCGGGTACGACCGGTCGGCCTGGGCCGCGGCCGGCGCGTTCGGGCTGGCGCTGGCCGGCATGAACTCGCTGTTCTACCAGGCCATCGAGCGGATCCCGCTGGGCCCGGCGGTGACCCTGGAGGTGCTCGGCCCGCTGGCGCTGTCGGTGTTCACCGCCCGCCGGCTGGCCAGTTGGTGCTGGGCGGGGCTGGCGCTGGCCGGCGTGGCGCTGCTCGGGCAGGGCGGCTTCGACCGGCTGAACCCGGCCGGCGTGGCCTTCGCGTTCGGCGCGGGCGCCATGTGGGCCGCGTACATCGTGCTCAGCGCCCGGGTCGGCGGCCGGTTCCCGGGCGCGGACGGGCTGGCCCTGGCACTCACGCTCGCCGCCGTGATCACCCTGCCCCTGGGCATCATCGACGGGGGCTCGGTGCTGCTCGACCCGCCCGTGCTGGCGCTCGGCACGGCCCTCGCGGTGCTCGCCTCCGGGCTGCCGTACACCCTGGAGCTGCTGGCGCTGCGCCGGATGCCCACCGCCACCTTCGCGGTGCTGATGAGCCTCGGCCCGGCCATCGCCACGCTCGCCGGTTGGCTGGTGCTGCGGCAGGCGCTGACGTTGCTGGAGTGCGCCGCCATCGTGCTGGTCATCGCGGCCAGCATCGGGGCGGTGCGGGTCAGCGCAGCAGCCGCAGCGCGCCCGGCACCACGCTGACCGTCACCGGCAGGTCCAGCGAGCGCTCACCGTCGGCGTACGTGGTGATGCCCTCCGCGCTCAGCTCCACCGTCCGCGCCCGGTAGCTGCGCACCAGGGGATGGTCGACGTGGGTGCCCTGGTAGATGCGCGGCTTGATGCGGATCAGGGTGCGCCGGTCGATCCGACCACCCACCACCACGTCCAGCAGCCCGTCGGTCGGGTCGGCGTCGGGACAGATGCGCATTCCGCCCCCGTAGCTCGGGCAGTTGCCCACCGCCACCAGCACCGCGTCCAGTTCGTGCGGCACCCCGTCCAGTCGTAGCGTGTACCGCCGGGGTCGCAACCGGGCCAGCTCGACGAGGATCGCCAGGTCGTACCGGCGGGGGCCGCGCGGCCAGCGCATCCGGTTGGCCCGCTCGTTGACGATCGCGTCGAACCCGGCCGCGAGGACCGCCCCGTACCAGCGCTCGGCGCCGTCGGCGCCGGTCATCCGGGCCAGGTCGACCGGGCGGGTCCGGCCGGCGCGCAACGCCTCGGCGATTCCCGCGACCGCCGCCACCGGATCGGCCGGGAAGCCGGTGTCCACGGCGAAGTCGTTGCCAGTGCCCGCCGGCACGGCCCCGAACGGCACGGCGGTGCCCGCGACGGCCTGCATCGCCCGGTGCACGGTGCCGTCCCCGCCCATCGCGACCAGCGCGCCGGCGCCGTCGGCGACCGCGGCGCGGCAGGCCGCCTCCGCCTCGGCGGGACTCGCCGCCGACAGCAGCCGGACCGGTCGCCCGGCGGCGGCCAGGCCCTCCAGCAGCCGGGGCAGCAGCGAACGGTGCCGTCCCCGGCCGGCCGTCGGGTTGGCGAGCACGGCGACAGGGCCCCCGGCGAGCGAGTGATCGTCTGCGGTCACGGGCAGCACCGTAACCGGTGCGACGCCCGCCGTACATCGGCCGGGACGACCCTCACCGGCGGTCCCGGTCAGGCCGCTCTCCGTAAGAAGGTTGGGGTGGTTCCCTGGATCCCGCGCGAGCCCGCCACGACGCGAGTTTCGCCGATCCCGAGCCCACCCCACAACGCGGCGACGCCGCCCCCGGTAGGCGGGGACGGCGTCGGCGGACCGGGCGACGCGGGGCCGTCAGGTCATGTCGTCGTAGCGGCGTTCGATCGGAGCGGGCGCGGCGATCGGGTCCGGTGCGCCGACCGGTGCGGTCGCGTCGACCCGCTGCCCCGCCTCGACCGGCTCCGGGTCGTGCTCCAGCGGCGACACCTCGTCGTCGTCGAGGCCGGCGTAGGCCTCCTTGCCGCGCCCACGCCGCTTGTCGTTGAGGAACGCGATGCCCACCGCGCCGAAGTAGAGCGCGGAGAGGCAGATCGCCAGGGCGGTCATCCCGAACGGGTCCGGGGTGGGTGTGACCACGGCGGAGAACGCGAAGAACACGAAGATCGCCACGCGCCACCAGCTGAGCAGCCGCTTCGCGCTGGCCAGGCCGACGAAGTTGAGCATCAGCACGATCAGCGGGAACTCGAACGCCACCCCGAACAGCAGGATCAGGTTGGTGACGAACGAGATGTACCGGGTGACTTCCAGGGTGGTCGAGATGTCGTCGCCGGACACGTTCATCAGGAACTCGAGGCCCTTGGCGGTGACGAAGTACGCCAGCACCGCTCCGGCGGCGAAGAGCGGCGCCGCCATGGCCGTGAACGCGTAGGCGTAGCGCCGCTCGTGCCGGTGCAGCCCGGGCGCGATGAACGCCCAGAGCTGGTAGAGCCAGATCGGCGCTGCGATGATCAGGCCCACCCACAGGCCGATCTTCAGGTTCAGCAGGAAGAGGTCCGCCGGGCCTAGCTGGACGAACAGGCACTTGCCGGAGGTCGGGTCGACCGACCCCGGCAGGTCGCAGTACGGCTGCGACAACAACAACCGGACCCGCTCGGCCAGCCAGATGCCGACGCCAAAGCCGATCATGATCGCCAGTGACGCGCGGAACAGCCGATTGCGCAGCTCGCGAACGTGCTCGATGAGCGTCATCGAGCCGTCGGACGCACGCTCGAAGGTGCTCGGGCCGCGTTTACGCAGTGCGAAGGCCACGGTGCTCGGGCCTCCCGGTCAGTTGTCGCGGACGCGGTGCACCGGGTCGGCGACCGGCTGCTGCGGCGGCGCCTGCTGGTACGGCGCCTGCTGCGGCTGCCCGACCTGCGGCGGCAGCGGCTGGTAGCCGGCCTGCGCGTCGGCCTTCTCGGCGAGGTCGCGGTCGTCGTCCTGCAGGCTCTTGGTCTCGGCCTTGATGATCCGCAGCGAACGACCCAGCGAGCGGGCCGCATCGGGAAGCCGCTTCGCACCGAAGAGCAGGATCAGCACAACCACGAGAACCGCGATGTGCCACGGCTTGAGGGCACCCATGAGAAGCTCCAGTCGCTCTGTGTGTCCGGGGGCGGTACGCAGCCCATCGTACGTGCGGATCGGCCGGTTGCCACCTGCCGGGGGCAGTCGTCGCGGCCCGGCCGGTGAAGTCTTGACCAACCGCGATGATCAGTCAACCATCGCGCAGCGGTCACGTCCGCAGCGGAGCGCCCCGGCCGGGGGCGGCATGGCGACGCGGGTCGATCAGCCGCGCCTGGCCTTGATCAGGGCGAGTCGCTGCTGGGCGGTGTCGAGCTGGCGCTGAACACCCTCGGCGCGCTGCTGCAACGCCTCGGCGGTGTCCCGCAGCGCCTCCGCCTCGACGGCCCGACGTTGCAGCGCCACCGCGGCGCGGCGCAGCTGGGGCAGCCGCGTCAGCACCGGCCGCACGGCCAGCGCGAGCGCCACGAGCGGGAGCAGCACCACCGCGAGCACGATCCATGTCAGCACGGCGGTCAGCCTACTGGGTGCGGCCGGCCACCGCCGGGTCGCCCGACGGCGCGTCAGGCGTCGCCGGGTCGGCCTCGGGCCGCCGGAGCGCGGCGGTGGGAGCGGGCACGGCGTACGCGTCCAGCGCGGCGGCCGCCGTCGCCCGGACCTGCTCGGCCAGTTCGACCGGGGCGACCACGGTGACGTCCGGGCCGAGGCCGAGCACGAACCGGCGGGCCCAACCCAGGTCGGTCACCCGCAGCGAGACCAGCCACTGGTCGCCGTCGCCGGCCTCCACCCGCTCACACGGGTAGTACTCGGTGATCCACCGCTCGCCCCGGCCGACCCGCAGGGTGATCAGCGGCAGGTCGGGTGAGGGGCGGAAGACGCCCTCGGTCAGGTCGTGCGGGACGGCCTGCGGCGGAACGGTGGCCGGCTCGGCCAGCTCGGTGATCGCGTCGATGCGGTCGGCGCGGAACAGGCGGACCGCCTCGGCGCGGCGACACCACGCCTCCACGTACGCCTGGCCGCCCACCATGAGCATCCGCAGCGGGTCGATGACCCGGTCGGTGGTCTCGTCGCGGGTGGCCGTGTAGTAGGTGATCCGCAGCGCCCGGCCGCCCTCCACGGCGGCGCGCAGCGCCTCCACCCGCCGGTTGTCCCCGGGCAGTCGCACCGCCACGGGCGCGCCCACCAGATCCCCGGCGGCGTCCTCGATCTTCGCGAGGGCCCGCTCGACGGCCTCCCGGTTGGCCACCCCGGGTGTCTCGGCGAGCATCCGCAGCGCCACCACGAGCGCGAGGGCCTCGTCGGGGGTGAGCCGCAGCGGGCGGTCGATGCCGGCGTCGTAGGTGATGGTCACCCGGTCGCCGTCGAAGGCCATGTCGATCAGGTCGCCGGGGCCGTAACCGGGCAGCCCGCACACCCAGAGCAGCTCCAGGTCCTCGCGCAGCTGCCGCTCGGTGACGCCCAGGTCACCGGCCGCCTCGGCGATCTCGATGCCCGGCCGGGCCAGCAGGTAGGGCACCAGGTTGAGCAGCCGGGCCAGGCGGTCGGCGGAGGCCCGGGAGCCGCCCCGGGCGGCCGGCCGGGTCATCGGGCACCCCCGGTCACGGCCAGCTCGTCGTGTCGCGCGGCGATCTCCTTGAGCCGCTGGATGACCGCCTCGCGGACCTCGGGCGGATCGAGCACGCGCACCTCGGGGCCGTACCGGACGAGTTGGCCGGCGAGCCCGTCCGGGTCGGCGTACGGCAGGACCAGCCGGTCGCCGTCCGGACCGGCGGTCACCTCGACCGCCCAGCGGCGCAGCCCGGCGGCCCGGCCCGGCGCGGCCAGGACGGTGGCCCGACCGGTGCGCTCCACCGGCCCGGACCAGCGGGCCACGTGGCTGATCAGGTCGACCCCGGCCGGCGGCTGGTAACCGCCGGGCGCGCCGGTCACCCGGACCGCGCCGACCACCCGGGACAGCCGGAAGCAGCGGGTCGCCGCGCGGTCCAGGTCGTGGCCGACCACATACCACCGGCCACGCCAACAGACCACGCCCCACGGCTGGAGCCGCCGGCGGCTGGGCGCGTCCCGGTCGGGCACCCGGTAGTCGAACCCGACCTCGCGACGATCGCGGGCGGCGGCGGTCAGCGGCGCGAACGCCGGATCGACGGTGACCATCGGCTCCAGGCCCAGGGTGGCCTGCGGGTCCACGTCCACGCCGGCGGCGCGCAGCTTGGCCAGCCCGGACGACGCGGCGGCGGCGAGACCGGCGTGCTGCCACAGCCGCGCGGCGATGCCCACGGCGGCGGCCTCGTCCGGTTCGAGAGGGATGTCGGGCAGCGCGTATTCGCGGTGGGCGATCCGGTAGCCGGGCTCGGCGTCGAAGACGCTGGCCGTCCCCGTCTCCAGGGGCACGCCCAGCTCGCGCAGCTCGGCCTTGTCCCGCTCGAACTTGCGCTGGAACGCTTCGTGGTCACGCGCGTCGTCCGGATCGTGCTCGTAACCGGGCACGGTCGCGGCGATCTGCGCGGCGGTCAGGAACCGTCGCGTGGACAGCAGGCAGATCACCAGGTTGACCAGGCGTTCGGTGCGGGTCCGCGACACGGGTAGACGCTAGCAGCCGACGCGCCCGAGACGTGCACCCGCGCGGGCGTGCCGCACATCTGTTCGGATCGGAGGTGTCGCGGACCACTAGCCCGGCGCGCCGCCGCCACCGGTCATAGGGTGATCCCCATGTCGCAAGCGGGGGCCAGGCCGGAGAGCGAGAGCGTCGGCACCGTGGTCGTCGCCGGGGCCGCGAACCTCGCCATCGCGGTGGCCAAGCTGATCGCCGGGCTGATCTCCGGCTCGGCCGCGATGCTCTCCGAGGCGGCGCACTCGGTCGCCGACACCACCACCGAGGTGCTGCTCTTCCAGGCGCTGCGCCGCGGCGCCCGGCCGGCGGACACCCGGCACCCCTTCGGGTACGGCAAGGAGAGCTACGTCTGGGCGTTCTTCGCCGCCATGTTCACCTTCGTCGCCGGCGCCGGTTTCGCCGTCACCCACGGCGTGACCACCATCCTGGTGCACCAGCACAGCGGCGACTACCTGATCTCCTACATCGTGCTCGGGGTGTCCTTCGTCATCGAGTCGATCTCGCTGGCCCGGGCCGTGCGGCAGGTCCGCCGCGAGTCCCGCCGTTGGGACACCACACCCCGCCGGTTCCTGCGGCTGACCGCCGACACCACCGTCAAGGCCGTCTTCCTGGAGGACAGCGCGGCCCTGATCGGGCTGCTGCTTGCCGCGCTCGGGGTCGGCCTGTCCCAGGCCACCGGCGACGAGGTGTGGGACGGCATCGCGTCGATCCTCATCGGGCTGCTGCTCCTGACCGTCGCCGGGATCCTGGCCAGCAACAACCTGTCGCTGCTGGTCGGCCGGGCGGTCCCGGAGCGGCTGCGCCACGAGATCGAGCGGGACCTGGCCGCGCTGCCCGAGGTGGAACGGATCGACACCCTGCTGACCATGCAGCTCGGCCCGGACGACATCCTGGTCGCCGCGAAGGTCGACTTCCGCGACGAGGCCACCGGCGCGGCCATCGAAGCCACCGCAGACGAGGCCGAACGACGGCTCACCGGGCGGTTCCCGGAGATCCGCTACGTCTTCCTCGACCCCACCCGATCGCTGCCCGGCGCCGGTGGCAGGACCCGTGACACCCAGGCCGTACCGCACCCGGATCCCGGCAGCGAACCCGAGCGGAGCTGAGCCACCCGCCGGACCACCCGGGCGCGGGGCGCCGGACCCGCGCGGCTAGCGTGCCCGTCATGGTGCGATGGCGGGCGGGGACGGTGGCGGCGCTGCGACGGCAGTGGGCCGGGGCGGTGGAGCTGGACGTCGACCTGCCCGACGGCACCCGCATGCGGGCGCTGGCCTACCCGGAGTTGGTCGGCACGCCCGAGCCCGGCGACCGCGTGCTGCTCAACGCCGGCGCGCTGCTGATGGGGCTGGGCACCGGCGGGTACGCCCTGGTGGTGGCTCTGCCGGACCGGCTGCCGCCGGACCCGCCGGACGGCGGCGACACCCGCGACGCGGGGCACCTCGTCAAGGCCCGCTACACCCCCCTGCAACCGATCCTGCTCGGCGTCGACGAGGAGGCGTCACCGCACCGCGACGTGCTGGCCGACGCCGACGACCTGGGCGGGCTGCCGGTCGTCACCGCCGACCTGCACTCGGCCCTGCCGGCGATCCTGGCCGGCATCCGCGCCGACGCCCCGCACGCCCGGGTGGCGTACCTGCTCACCGACGGCGGGGCTCTGCCGGCCTGGTTCTCCCGCACCCTCGCCGGGTTGCGCGCCGAGCTGGCCGGCACGATCACCGTCGGGCAGTCGTTCGGCGGCGACCTGGAGGCCACCACCCTGCACGGCGGCCTGCTCGCCGCCCGGCACGTGCTGCGCGCCGACGTGGCCGTGGTCGCGCAGGGCCCCGGCAACCTCGGCACCGGCACCCGGTGGGGCTTCTCCGGAGTCGCCGTCGGCGAGGCGGTCAACGCGATCGCCACGCTGGGCGGTCGGCCGGTCGGGTCGCTGCGGATCTCCGCCGCCGATCCCCGCCCCCGACACCGGGGCGTGTCGCACCACAGCCTGACCGCGTACGGACGGGTGGCGCTCGCCCCGGCGGAGCTGGTGGTGCCCGACGACCTGGACCCGGCGTTGGCCGCCGAGGTGGACGCGGCGCTGGCCCCGCTGGCGTCCCGGCACCGCATCGTCCGGGTGCCCACCGCCGGTCTCGACGCCGCGCTGCGGGCCAGCGTCGTGCCACTGTCCACGATGGGACGGGGCCTCGACGCGGACCACGCCTACTTCCTCGCGGCAGCGGCAGCCGGCCGCCACGCCACAACCCTCCTGACCTGACC
>NZ_RCVI01000218.1:0-20330 GCF_003667455.1 Micromonospora sp. CV4
GCCATGCCGGGCGTGGGTCCGCGGGCGGGCGCGGGCGGGCAAGCGGGCCTACGATCGGGCCATGCCGCGGTACGCCCGAGCCGAGCGCGAGGCGCTGGCCGATCTCCTGCTGGCCCTCGGGCCGAACGCGCCGACGATCAACGAGGGCTGGGCGACCCGTGATCTCGCCGCGCATCTGGTGCTGCGGGAGCGGCGCCCGGACGCGGCCGGCGGGATCATGCTGGCCCCGTTGCGCGGGTACGCCGAACGGGTCCGTCGCCGCCTCGCCGCCCGGCCCTACGCCGACCTGGTGGCGCAGGTGCGCCGGCCGCCGGTGTGGAGCCCGGTCAGCAACCCGGTGACCGACGAACTGGCCAACACGCTGGAGTTCTTCATCCACCACGAGGACGTGCGGCGGGCCGGGTCCGGATGGCTGCCGCGCGAGCTGCCGCCCGGCCTGCAGGCAGCGCTCTGGAAGCGGGCCGCCCCGCTGGCCCGGCTGGCACTGCGCCGCTTTCCGGCGGACCTCTACGTCCAGGCGCCGGGGTACGGGAAGCTCTCCGTCGGCCGCGGCGGCGAGCCGCTGCGGGTGGTTGGCGCCCCGGCCGAGTTGGCTCTGTTCCTTTCCGGCCGGCAGCGGGTGGCCCGCGTCCAACTGGACGGCCCGGCGGCGTCCGCACGGCTGCTGCGCAACGCCAGCCTGGGCATGTGACTGTCTGTGCCTGAACGGTCACGCGTCCTTTGTGGAAAGCGTCACTCCCAGCGATGTAGAACGATTCCTACTCCCGTACGCTTCACCGCGCCGTTCCGCGCCGGTGCGGCACGAGTGGGGGCGTTACTATGCGGACTTTCGCGATCTCGGCGCTGCGGGAGCCCCCGTTTCCCGCGGGGCGCCATGGGGCCACGGATCGGGTGGCGGGCGAGAGCGTCGAGTGGGCGCGCGCTTTCGGCCTGATCGATTCCAGCCATCGGGTCCACCGGTTGCAGCGGGCCGACGCCGCCGGCCTGGCCGGGCGGGCCTCCCCCGCCGGGTCGGCGGAGGGACTGCGGCTGCTCACCGACCTGATCTCCTGGCTCTTCGTCATGGACGACGCCTGCGACGAGGACGGCCTCGGCGCCGACCCGGGTCGGCTGGCGCCGGCGATCGGCACCCTTCTCGACGTGCTGGACCTCTCCGGTGACCCCGACGTCGTGCCGCCGGCCGTGGGGCCGCTGGGCGACGCGCTGCACGACCTGTGCCGCCGGATCCGGCTGCACGACCGCCCGGCGCTGCTGCTGCGCTTCGTCACCCAGGTACGGGAGTATCTGCTGGCGCTGCTCTGGGAGGCGACCAACCGGGAACGCCGACGGGTGCCCGAGGTGGCGGAGTACGTCCAGCTGCGCCGACACATCGGCGGAGCGCGCCCCTGCCTCACCCTGACCGAACTGGCGTCCGGGAAGCCGGCCGAGCCCGGTCGGCACGCCGACCCGGCGCTGGCCGCCCTGGACCTGGTGGCGGTGGACCTGATCTGCTGGTGCAACGACCTCTTCTCCTACGGCAAGGAGAGTCGGGCCGACCCGGACGCGCACAACCTGGTGACGGTGATCGCCCAGGAGACCGGAACGGACGAGCCGGGGGCGCTGCGGGCGGCGGCCGACCGGTTCAACCAGGGGCTGGCGGCGTACCTGACCGCGGAGGACGAGTTGCTGGCCAGAGGCGACGAGGGGTTGGGCTCGGCGCTCGCCGCCCGGCGCAACTGGATCCGGGCAACCTACGACTGGTCACTGGTGGCCGCCCGTTACGCCTGATTCGGCCCTACCGGTTGGCGGGACGGGACCCCGGACGATCACCAGGGCTAGCCGATGCCCGGGGACAGGCAATACCCTTCGGTAACCACCATGACGTGACGACCGTCACGCCACCACCCCCGAAGGCGGCTACAGCGATGGCTCTCGATGTCCCGTACCGCTCCATCCCGGACATGTTCCTCAAGCGCGTGGCGGCCACCCCCGACCGGCACGCGTTCGCCTCCCCGGCCCCGGACGACTCGGGCCCCGTCTGGCTGACCTGGGCGCAGGTCGGCGAGCGCGCCAAGGCGGTCGCCGCCGGTCTGCACAGCCTGGGCGTCGGCCAGGAGGATCCGGTCGCGATCCTCGCCAACACCCGCCTGGACTGGGTGATCGCCGACCTCGGCATCATGTGCGCCGGCGGCGCGACCACCACCGTCTATCCGACCACCGAGCCGGCGGACGCGACCTACATCATCGCCGACTCCGCTTCCAAGGTGCTGTTCGCGGAGAACCCGGGCCAGGCCGCCAAGATCGCCGGCGCCGACCTGCCCGCGCTGACCCACGTGGTGCTCCTCGACGGCGCCGCCGACGAGACCGCCGCGGTCCCCCAGCTCACCCTCGCCGACCTGGAGGAGCGGGGCAGCCGCGCGCTGGCCGCCGAGCCGGACCTGATCGACATGCTCGTGGCGGGGATCGGTCCGGACCACCTGGCCACCCTGATCTACACCTCCGGCACCACCGGTCGACCCAAGGGCGTCGAGCTGCTGCACGGCGGCTGGTGCTGGGAGGCCGTGGCGCAGGCCGAGGTCGGCCTGCTCCGCGACGACGACCTCCAGTACCTGTGGCTGCCGCTGGCCCACTCGTTCGGCAAGACGCTGCTCTGCGGCGCCATCCACGTCGGCCTGCCCACCTACGTCGACGGGCGGGTGGACAAGCTGGTCGACCTGCTCTCGGTGATCCGGCCGACGCTGATGTGCGGCGCTCCCCGGGTGTTCGAGAAGGTCTACAACAAGGCGGTGACCACCGCGCAGGGCGCCGGCGGCGCGAAGGCGAAGATCTTCGCCTGGGGCGTCCGGGTCGGCAAGGAGAAGGTGGCCCTGGAGCAGGCGGGCAAGCCGGTGCCGGGCGGGCTGAAGCTGCGCTACGGGCTGGCCGAGAAGCTGGTGTTCAGCAAGCTCCAGGCCCGCCTGGGCGGCCGGATGCGGGTGCTGGTCTCCGGCGCCGCTCCGCTCAGCCCGGAGATCGCCACCTTCTTCGCCGCCGCCAACCTGCCGATCTCCGAGGGCTACGGTCTCACCGAGACGAGCGCCGGCAACTTCGTCAACCCGCCGGCCGGGCTGCGGATCGGCACGGTGGGCCGGGCGATGGGCGACCTGGAGTGCCGCATCGACACCGACGGGGAGATCCTGGTCCGCGGCCGGCCGGTGATGCGCGGCTACCACAACCTGCCGGAGGAGACCGCCGCCGCGTTCACCGAGGACGGCTTCTTCCGCACCGGCGACATCGGCAGCCTCGACGAGCAGGGCTACCTGCGGATCACCGACCGGAAGAAGGACCTGGTCAAGACCTCGGGCGGCAAGTACATCGCGCCCTCGCACATCGAGGGGATGTTCAAGGCGATCTGCCCGTACACCTCGCAGGCGGTCGTCGTCGGGCAGGCCCGCAACTTCTGCACGATGCTGGTCACGCTCGACCCGGACGCGATCCGGGGCTGGGTGGCCGGCGGCCCGCTGGAGGGCCGCGACTACTCGGAGATCGTCGCCTCGCCGGAGGCCAAGGCGATGGTCGAGGAGTACGTCGCCCAGCTCAACGCCAAGCTCAACCGCTGGGAGACGATCAAGAAGGTGGCGATCCTGCCGCGCGACCTGACCATCGAGCACGGCGAGATCACGCCGTCGCTGAAGATCAAGCGACGCGGTGTGGAGAGCAACTTCGCCGCCGAGATCGACAAGATGTACGCCGGCACCCTCGCCGAACTCTGAGCCGACCTCGCACGCCGGCGGGCCCGCACCCACCAGGGTTCGGGGCCGCCGGCGTCACAGGTGCTCCCCCCGCCAGTGCGTCTGGTCGGCCTCGGCGGCGAGCTGCTCGGTCAGCGCCACCTCGCGCACCTGCCGGCGCAGCGGCGCGTCCGCCATCGTCTGCACCGCCGTCAGCGCAAGCACGAGCAGGCTGAGCAGCCCCAGTGCGACCAGCTCCGGCAGCCGGGCCGCGACGGGCACCAGCACCAGGAGCAGCCCCACGGCCACGGTCGTCGGCCACCGCGGCCTGCCGAGCCCGCGCCACCCGAGGGCCACCAGCGCCAGCAGGTACAGGGCCACCCCGCCGTGGAGGACCAGCAGGTCGAAGCCGGGCAGCGGCAGACCCCAGGCCGGCGTGGACGGGTCCGCCGCTTCGTCGAGCAGCCCCTTGAGACCCAGCGCGAACAGAATCGTCCCGGCCACCAGCGGCAGGTGCAGGTAGGTGTACGCGTTCCTGGCCAGCGCACGGCGCGTGGCCGGATCCCGGGTGCGGTGCAGTCTCTGCTCCAGGGCCAGGGCGAGGGTGTCGAAGTACGCCCACCACAGCGCGGCGACCACGGCGACGCCCATCACCGCCGCGGCGATCACCGACCAGGTCAACGGCAGGCCGCTGATGAACCCGGGGCCCAACCCGAGCGAGATGATCGACTCACCGAGCGCGACCAGGACGATCAGCGCGTGCCGCTCGGCCCAGTGGCCGGCCGAGACGAGCGTCCACCCGCTGCCGCCCAGCGCGAGGCCGAAGCCGTACTCGACGGCGATGGCGACCAGCCACAGCGCCAGGTAGATGCTGATCATGATCGGCACGTCGAACAGTCGCAGCGGCAGCAGCGCGGCGCTGATGATGAGCCCGGTGGTGATCAGCGCCGGCACGGCGAGCAGCAGCCATCGGCGACGCAGCTGCGGGTCGCCCCGGACCACCCAGCCGAAGATCCCGACCTGGGAGGCACGAACCAGGAGGTAGCAGACCGCGAAGACCAGCGGGCCGTTCAGACCGCCGGGCTCGTCACGGAAGGCCTGCGGGATGCTCAGCGCGAAGACGAACGCCGCGGCCGTGGTGGCGAACCCGACCACCGGGACGATCCCCTGGTCGGTGCGGACGACGTTGCCGAAGGCGGCGAAGCCGGTCCAGCACCACCAGAGCAGGGCCAGCACCAGCAGGCAACGGACCAACCCGCCCACGTTCGGGCTGGCCGCGGTCAGCGTGGTGACATTGAGGAAGGCGAAAACGAAGACGAGGTCGTAGAAGAGCTCCAGCCGGGTGGTGCGGGAGCCGGGAGCGCTCGGCCGGATCCCCCGCGACCATCGGACCCCGCCGGCACTGCCCACCTCGGCAGTCTCTCAGCCGGCGCCGACCGGCAGGGCCGATCGGCCGACCTCGGCGGCCGGCGCACCGCACCGCCGTGTCGCGCCGCGCACCGGCGCCGCCTGCTCCGGTCAGTGGCCCGGAGCCGCGCCCGCGCCGTGCTCGGCGAGGAACGAGTCGCGTAGCTCGCGGCGGGCCGCCCCGAACAGCCGCACCTCGGCGACGACCATTCCGACACAGACGGCCGCCAGCAGGCCCAACGCGGCCAGCGCCGGCAGGTGGTCGGCCACCGGCAGCAGCGCCACCAGCAGCAGCACCGTCGCCACTCGGGGCCAGTTGACCGAGCGCATGTTGCGCAGCCGGAAGCCGAGGTGGCCGAGCAGGTAGAGGATCACGCCGCCGTACAGGGCCAGCAGGCCCAGCCCGTGCAGCGGGGCGCTCAGCTCGTGCTCGGTGCCGTCGCCCACGTACGCCAGCACCTTCTTGAACCCGAGGGCGAGCAGGATGATGCCGACCACCATCGGCAGGTGCAGATAGGTGTAGGAGTCGCGGCCCAGCGCGGCGCGGGCGGTGCCCTCGGCCCGGTGGAGCACCAGCTCGGCGGCGATGGAGACCACGTCGAAGTACGCCCACCAGAGCGCGGCGGTGACCGCGATGGCCAGCACCGAGGCGGCGATGATCGGCCAGGAGATGGGCAGCGCGGTGACGCCCACGCCGATGGCCACCAGCGACTCGCCGAGCGCGATGATGATGATCAGGCCGTGCCGTTCGGTCCAGTGCGCGGCGGAGAAGATCCGCCACCCCTGCGACCCGATCACCATGATCCCGCCGTAGTCGACGACCAGCGCGAGCACCCAGAGAGCCGTGCGGATCGCCTCGACGTGCTGCGGCGAGTCGGTCAGCCGTTGCGGCGCCAGCGCGGCGGAGAAGAGCAGCAGCGCCCCGGCGAGCATCGGCAGGGCGGCGCGCAGCAGTTGGCGGCGCAGCCCGGCGTCCGCGCGCGCGGCGAAGAAGTAGAGGACCAGGTGCAGCACCCGGACGACGAGGTAGCAGGTGGCGAAGACCACCGGCCCGGAGAGCCCGCCGGGCAGGTCGTCGAAGGCCTCCGGGATGGTCACGGCGACCACGAACATCGTCGCCATGACGGCGAACAGCACCACCCGCACGAGACCCTCGTCGGCCCGCACGGTGTTGCCCAACCAGGCGTAGCAGCACCAGCACCACCAGAGCAGGGCCAGCACCAGCACGCCCCGCAGCAGGCCGCGCCCGGTGAGGTCGTCCGCCATCAGCGCGGTCACCTGGGTGAGCGCGTAGACGAAGACCAGGTCGAAGAAGAGCTCCAGCGGGGTCACCGTGGACCCCTCGGTCATCACCCGCATCCGCGGCGCCCGCCGCGTCGTACCGCCATTGGCCACGGCGGACAGTCTCGCAGCCGGCGCGGTCCCGGTGGGTCCCGTGACGACGAGCGCCGTCGATCCACCCGCAGCGGCGGGTCGTGCGGCGCGGTTCAGGCGATGACGGCGGGCTCCCGCCACCGCTGCCGACCGGTCCGGTCCAGGTCGTAGCGGACCGCCGCGATCCGCCCGACGGCCTCGACCAGTTCCGCGGCGGGCAGGGTGAACGGCAGCCGCAGGAAGCGCTCCAGGGTGCCGTCCAGGCCGAACCGGGGGCCGGGCGCCAGCCGGACGCCGACGTCCTCGGCGGCCCGGGCCAGCGCGCTCGAGACCGGGCCGTCCAGTTCGGCCCAGAGCGTCACGCCGCCGCGCGGCACGGTGACCCGCCAGTCCGGCAGCCGCTGCGCCAGCGCCCCGAGCAGCGCGTCACGCTGGGCGGCGAGCTGGGTACGGCGGTCCGCGACGATGGCCGGCGCGTCGGCGAGCAGGTGCACGGCGACGAGTTGGTCCAGCACCGGGCTGGCCATGTCCACGCCGACCCGAACGGCGGCCAGCCGCTGCACCTGCGGCGCGGAGGCGCGTACCCACCCGATCCGCAGGCCACCCCAGTACGGCTTGCTCATCCCGCCGATGCTGACCACCCGGCTGTGCCGGTCGAAGGTGGCCGTCGGCGGGGGCAGCTCGGTGCCGTCCAGCGGCAGGTCCACGAAGGACTCGTCGATGATCAGGTCGGTGCCGACGGCGTGGGCGGCGGCCACCACGTGCTCGCGCAGCGACGCCGGCATCAGGTGCCCGGTCGGGTTCTGGAACTCCGGGATCAGGTAGGCCAGCTTGGGGCGGGTCTGCCGCAGGCTGCCCAGCAGCAGGTCGGACTCCCAGCCGCCGGCGTCGGCGGCAAGGCCGTGAGTGGTGATGCGGGCGCGCCGGCCGGCCAGCGCGGCGAGCGCGTTGGGGTAGGTCGGTGACTCGACCAGCACGCTGCCGCCCGGGGCCAGGGCGAGTCGCAGCACCAGGTCCAGCGCGTGCTGGGTGCCGCTGGTGACCATGATCTGGTCGGCCGAGGTGGGCAGGCCCCGGGCGGTGTACCCGTCGGCCACCGCCTCGCGCAGCTCGATGATCCCGGTCGGGTGGTAGCCGGCTCCACCCAGGTAGCGGGGCAGGTCCTCGGCGGCAGCGCGGGCGGCCGTCAGGAGTTGCGGCGGGGCGGCCAGCGCGGCGACGCCGAGGTCGATCATCTCCCGGTCGTCCAGCGGGGTCCAGAGCCCGGTGCTGGCCACCCGGTGGTTGCCGGGCAGCATGGTCCAGCTGCCGGCGCCCCGGCGGCTGGCCAGGTGCCCGGTCTCGCGCAGTTCCCGGTATGCGGCGGTGACCGTGGTCCGGCTGATCCGCAGCGCCTCGGCCAGCTCCCGTTCCGCGGGCAGGCGGACGCCCAGCGGCAGCCGGCCGTCGGCGAGCAGCCCGCGTACCGCGCCGGCCAGGGCGGCGTAGTCGGGGCTGCGGCGGCGGCCCGGCAGGGCGTGCCACTGCCCGAGCAGCCGGGCCAATTGGCTGCCGCGCACCTGACCGGTCATGGCCACTCCTCGGATATTGGCTTCTTCCTCCGGGAGGATTGGCACCTAGGGTGGCATGCATGGCACTGATTGGCAATCTGCGGCACCGGCCGGTGCGACGGCTGGTCCAGCTCTACGCCGGCCTGACCCTGTACGGGATCAGCATGGCTCTGATGGTCCGCTCCGACCTGGGCCTCGACCCGTGGGACGTGTTCCACCAGGGGTTGTCCGAGCTGACCGAGCTCTCCATCGGCACGGTCACCATCGGGGTCGGCGCGCTGGTGCTGCTGCTCTGGATCCCGCTACGGCAACGCCCCGGCCTCGGCACGATCAGCAACGTGGTGGTGATCGGCCTGGTGGTGGACGCCACACTGGCCCTCCTGCCGGCCGGTGGCCCGCTCGGCGTACGCATCGCGCTGTTGATCACCGGGATCGTCGCCAACGGCGCCGCCACCGGTCTCTACCTCGGCGCCCGGTTGGGCCCCGGCCCACGCGACGGGCTGATGACCGGTTTCGTGGCCCGCCGACCCGGCCGGTCGATCCGGCTGGTGCGCACGGTCATCGAGGTCTTCGTGCTGGCGCTGGGCTGGCTGCTCGGCGGCACGGTCGGCCTGGGCACCGTCGCGTACGCGTTGGCCATCGGTCCGCTGGCGCAGCTCTTCATCCCGCTGTTCGCGGTGCCCGAACCGCACACCGCCGCGCCCGAACCGCACACCGCCGCGCCCGAACCGCACGCCGCCACGCCCGAACCGCGCGCCACCCCGCCCGAACCGCACACCACCACGCCCGACCCCGCGGGCACCGCGCCCGCGCCGGGAGCCGTCGCGCCGGTGACCCCGGCCGGCTGAGCGTTCACCCACGGTCCGCGCACCGGCACGCGGCGGTGGTCCCGGCGAGCCGGATGGTGGGTGGGTGTTCCCTTCCGCGACGCTCGCCGTCATCATCTCTGCATGGGGGAGAACGGTTGGCGCTGGACCGACGCCTGGATCTTCGTGTCGCTGGTGATCGCGAGCGGGGCCGGGCGGCACCGTCGGTCCGCGACCAGCCGCCGGCCGGAGGGCGTCCGCCTGACCGACGTGCTCTCCACCGCCGACCACCTCAACCACGCGATCCCGCAACGGCACGAGGTGGAGGCCGCGGTCCGGCGGCTGGTCGGCGCCGGGCTGGTCAGCGTCGCCGACGGCTGGTTCCGGATCACCGCCGAGGGCGAGCAGCTCTGGCGCTCCCGGCCGCGCGCCGGGGTGGCGACCATGGTGGACACCGTGCAGGGCGTGCTGAGCCGCCGGCACGCGCCGGGCAGCGCCGAGTGGAACCTGGACGAGGCCGACCACGCGGCGGCCGTCCAGGAGTACGCGGTCCGCTCGATTCCCACACCCCGGCGTTCACCGGAGGGGCACTCCGGCGGGCACTGACCGGGCTCAGCGCACCGGGTGGCCGCTGCGGCGCAGCGCGTCCTTGACCTCGGCCACGGTCAGCTCGCCGAAGTGGAAGACGCTGGCGGCGAGCACCGCATCCGCGCCGGCCCCGATCGCGGGCGCGAAGTGGGCCACCTCGCCGGCGCCACCGCTGGCCACGACCGGCACGTCCACCACCGCCCGCACCGCGCCGATCAGCTCCAGGTCGAAGCCCGCCTTGGTGCCGTCGGCGTCCATCGAGTTGAGCAGGAGCTCCCCCGCGCCCAGCTCGGCGCCGCGCTGCGCCCAGTGCACCGCGTCGATCCCGGTGCCCCGCCGGCCGCCGTGCGTGGTGACCTCGAAGCCGCTGGGCGTGGCCCCGGCGGGGGCCCGGCGTACGTCGAGGGAGAGCACCAGCACCTGCCGGCCGAACCGGTCGGCGATCTCGGCGATCAGCTCCGGCCGGGCGATGGCGGCGGTGTTCACGCCGACCTTGTCCGCGCCGGCACGCAGCAGCGTGTCCACGTCGGCGACCTGCCGGACGCCGCCGCCGACGGTCAGCGGGATGAACACCGACTCGGCGGTGCGGCGCACCACGTCGAGCATGGTGCCCCGGTCGCTGGAGGACGCGGTGACGTCGAGGAAGGTCAGCTCGTCCGCGCCGGCCCGGTCGTAGGCGGCGGCCAGTTCCACCGGGTCGCCGGCGTCACGCAGGTCGAGGAAGTTGACCCCCTTGACCACCCGCCCGGCGTCCACGTCCAGACAGGGGATCACCCGCACCGCCACCGTCATGCCGCGAGCCTATCCTCCGCACGCGGCACGGCGGTCGACCCGTTCGGGTCGACCGCCGTGCACGAGTTCGGACTCACACCCGGACGAGCATCTTGCCCAGGTTGTCGCCGCGCAGCAGGCCGAGGAACGCCGCCGGGGCGTTCTCGATGCCGTCCACGATCGTCTCGTCGTAGGAGAGCCGGCCCTCGCGCAGCCAGCCGGCGACGTCGCGGACGAACGCCTCACGCACGTTGTTGTGATCGCCGACCAGGAAGCCGCGCAGGGTGAGCCGCTTGCCGATGACCAGCGCCAGGTTGCGGGGCGCGGCCGGCGGCTCGGTGTCGTTGTACTGCGCGATCATTCCGCAGATGGCGGCGCGACCGTGCAGGTTCATGGCCGAGATCGCCGCCTCCAGGTGGTCGCCGCCGACGTTGTCGAAGTAGACGTCGACGCCGTCCGGGGCGGCCGCCTTCAACGAGTCGCGGACCGACCCGTCGTGGTAGTCGAAGGCGGCATCGAAGCCCAGCGCCCGCAGGCGCTCGACCTTGGCCGGCGACCCGGCGCTGCCGATGACCCGGCCGGCGCCCTTGAGCTTGGCGATCTGGCCGACCAGGCTGCCGACCGCGCCGGCCGCGGCGGAGACGAAGACCGTCTCGCCGGGCTTCATCGCGGCCACCTCCAGCAGCCCGGCGTACGCGGTCAGCCCCGTCATGCCGAGCACGCTGAGGTACGCGCTGGCCGGGGCCAGGTTCGGGTCGACCCGGCGGGCCGCGGCGGCGTCGAGCAGCGCGTACTCACGCCAGCCCAGCCCGTGCAGCACGGTGTCGCCGACGGCGACGTCCGCCGCCTCGCTGGCCACCACCTCGCCGATCGCGCCGCCGTCGAGCGGCGCGTCGAGCGCGTACGGCGGCACGTACGACTTGACGTCGTTCATCCGGCCCCGCATGTACGGGTCGACCGACACGTACTGGTTGCGAACCACGATCTGGCCCGGGCCGGGCGTCGGGACGTCGGTCTCGACGAGCCGGAAGTTCTCTTCGGTGGGCCAGCCCTGGGGGCGGCTGGCCAGGTGGATCTCACGGTTGCTGGTCACGGGGTGGTCGTCCTCTCGTCCGCGGTCGGGGCCTGGGTCCGCGACGTCACGCGGCCAGGGACTCGCGGACGGTCAGCGCGACCTCGATGTTGCCGCGGGTGGCGTTCGAGTACGGGCAGACCTGGTGGGCCTGCTCGACCAGCTGCTCGGCGGCGTCCCGGGGAACGGCGGGCAGGTCGACGACGAGCTGCACGGTGAGCCCGAACCCACCGCTGCCGTTCGGGCCGATGCCCACCTCGGCGGCGACGACCGAGCCGGTCACGTCGGCCTTGGCCCGGCGGGCGACCAGCCGCAGCGCGCCGTGGAAGCAGGCGGCGTAGCCGGCGGCGAAGAGCTGCTCGGGGTTCGCGGCGCCACCGGCGCCACCCATCTCCTTCGGCACGGCCAGGTCGAGCGTGAACGTGCCGTCGGACGTCTCGACGTGGCCGTCCCGGCCGTCGCCGCTGGCCGTGGCGGATGCGGTGTAGAGCACCTGCATGATGGTCACTGCTCCTTCTGTCGGTGGATGGTGTCGGTGACCCGGGTGAGGGTGTCGCGCAGCGCGACCAGGTCGGCGAGGTCGAGCCCGGTGGCCCGGGCGATCCGCAGCGGGATCTCGTCCACCTGCTGCCGCAGCGCCCGGCCCTGCTCGGTGAGGCCGACCTCGACCCGCCGCTCGTCGCGCGCCGACCGCCGCCGCACCACCAGACCCGCCCCCTCCAGCCGCTTGAGCAGCGGCGAGAGGGTGCCGGAGTCCAGCCGCAGCTCGGCGCCCAGCTCGGAGACCGTGGGGGCGTCGTCGGGGCGCTCCCAGAGCACCAGCAGCACCAGGTACTGCGGGTAGGTCAGCCCGAACTGGTCGAGGATCGGCCGGTAGACGTCGGTCAGGGCGCGCGACGCGGCGTAGAGCGCGAAGCACACCTGCCGGCGCAGCACCAGGTCATCGGTCACCGTTGAACCGTAGCCCGCAATTAGATTGTGCACAACCGATCGGGCCGGAAAACAACCATGACGGCGGTCACCGCCCGACCCCGCACACCGCCGAGCCCGCCTCAGCGGTCGGCCAGGTACGCCTCCAACTCCACCTCGACCAGGTGCTCCGGATCCAACAGGCCGGCCACCACCACCAGCGTCGCCGCCGGCCGGACCGCGCCGAAGACCGCGTTGTGCGCCCGGCCCACCTCGTCGGCGTGCAGCCGATCGGTCACGTACATCCGGGTCCGCACCACGTCACCCGGCTCCGCGCCCACCTCGGCGAGAGCGGCCAGCCCGATCCGCAACGCCTGCGCGGTCTGCGCGGCCGCGTCCCCGACGTGCACCACCCGGCCGTCCACCGTGGCCGTGCAGCCGGCCGTCCACGCCCGGTCGCCGGCCCGGACCACCCGCGAGTAGCCGTACCGCTGCTCCCACGGCCCGCCCGAGCCGAGCCGCGTGACCGTCACGCCTCGGCCAACGTCCGCAGCGCCTCGGCCACCGTGAAGGCGCCCGCGTACAGCGCCTTGCCGGCGATCACACCCTCCACCCCGAGCGGCTCCAGGGAGGCCAGCGCCCGCAGGTCGTCCAGCGTGGACACACCACCGGAGGCGATCACCGGGGCGTCGGTGTGGCCGCACACCTCGCGCAGCAGGTCCAGGTTCGGCCCCCGCATGGTGCCGTCCTTGGTGATGTCGGTGACCACGTACCGGCTGGCGCCCGCCTTGTCCAACCGCTCCAGCACCTCGTACAGGTCACCGCCGTCGCGGGTCCAGCCACGCGCGGAGAGGGTACGGCCACGAACGTCCAGCCCGATGGCGACCCGGTCGCCGTACTCCCCGACCACCCGGTCGCACCAGACCGGGTCCTCCAGAGCAGCGGTGCCGATGTTCACCCGAGCCGCCCCGGTGCCCAGCGCCGCGCGCAGGGACTCGTCGTCCCGGATGCCACCGGAGAGCTCCACCTTCACGTCGAGCTGGCGCACCACCTCGGCGAGCAGGTGCGCGTTGGTGCCCCGGCCGAACGCCGCGTCCAGGTCGACCAGGTGGATCCACTCGGCGCCGTCGTGCTGCCAGGCCAGCGCGGCGTCCAACGGGTCGCCGTAGATGCTCTCGCTACCGACGGCGCCCTGCACGAGCCGGACGGCCCGGCCGTCGGCGACATCCACGGCGGGTAACAGGGTGAGGCTCACGTCTTCTCCTCGATCAGGTACGACGGTCCAGGGCGATCACCACGATCGCCGGCAGTACGAGCAGCAACAACACGATCAGCGCGATACGCAACGCCAGATCGTCGACGAACGTCCAGATCAGGATCAGCGCCGCCCCGGTGAGCAGCACGATCGCGGCACGCTCACCCCGACTGTGCCGGGCCAGCCGACCGGACCGGCCCCGCCGAAGCTGCGGCGTCAACCGACGGACCACCGCCCGGCGACGCTGCCGGCGGGCCACCCGGCGCTGCCGGACCGCCCGCTCCCGAGCCTGCTCGGCCTCGCGCTCCGCCCGGCGCCGCGCCCGCTCCCGGCTCACCGCGACCCCCGCCGCGCGGACGCCGGGTGGCGACGACGCTCAGCCACCGCTGGGCAGTGTGGCGAGCCAGTTGCGCAGCAGCGCGGCACCGGTGTCGGCGGACTTCTCCGGATGGAACTGGGCCGCCGAGAGCGGGCCGCGTTCCACCGCGGCGACGAAGTCGGTGTCATGGTGGGCCGTGGTCACCGTGGCCCCGGCCGCGGCCAGCGCCGCCGGATCGCCCATCGCGTACGAGTGGACGAAGTAGAACCTGCTCTGCGCCGGCATGCCCGCGAAGAGCACCGAGTCCCGGGGCGCCCGGACCGTGTTCCAGCCCATGTGCGGCAGCCGGGTGGCGGCCAGCCGGGTCACCCCGCCGGGCAGCAGACCCAGCCCCTTCGTCACCACACCGTGCTCGTCACCGTGCTCGAAGAGCACCTGCATGCCCACGCAGATGCCGAGCACCGGTCGGCCGGCGGCCACCCGCTCGGCGATCACCGGGCCGGCCCCGAGCGCCTCGATCCCGGCCATGCACGCCGCGTAGGCACCCACCCCCGGCACCACCAGACCATCGGCGGCGGCCGCGGCGGCGAGGTCGTCGGTCACCCGTACGTCCGCGCCGGCGGCGGCCAGCGCCCGCTCGGCGGAACGCAGATTGCCTGAGCCGTAGTCGAGCACCACGACGCCGGTCACGAGCCCGACTCCGGAAGCAGCCAGAGCACCCCGCCGACGGTGGCCAACACGGCCAGGAGCGCCGTGACCACCACCGCGCTCTTCGGCGCGCCCTGCCGGTACAGCGACCAGACCCCACCCACCAGCACCCCGGCCAGGATCAGCAACAGCGTCGGCAACGCGGCACCCATCAGAGACCCCTTCCATTCGCGACTGCGGGGCTCCGCTGCGCTGCACTCCTCGCGCTCATCAGAGCGCACCCTTCGTGCTGGGAATCGCGCCCGCCGCCCGCGGGTCGATCGCCGTGGCCTCGCGCAGCGCCCGGGAGACCGCCTTGAACTGCGCCTCCACCACGTGGTGCGCGTCCGGGTTGCCGCCCGGTCGGGCCGCCCGCAACACGTCGACGTGCAGGGTGATCCGGGCCGCCTGGCCGAAGGACTCCCAGATGTGCCGGGTCATGCTGGTCGGGTACACCGGGCCGATGTACGGCGCCAGCGCCGGCTCGTCGTGCACCACGTAGGGCCGGCCGGACAGGTCCACGGCGGCCCGGACCAGCACCTCGTCCATCGGGACGGTCGCCGAGCCGTACCGCCGGATGCCGGCCTTGTCGCCCAACGCCTGGTCGAACGCGGCGCCCAGGGCGAGCGCGGTGTCCTCCATGGT
Source organism: Micromonospora sp. CV4 (assembly GCF_003667455.1). NCBI lineage: Bacteria > Bacillati > Actinomycetota > Actinomycetes > Micromonosporales > Micromonosporaceae > Micromonospora > Micromonospora sp. CV4. Next base: position 15,073 of record NZ_RCVI01000218.1, read on the forward strand.
GTGGTGCGCGTCGATCTCCAGGTCGCCGACGGTGCGCACGGTCAGGTCGTAGCCGCCGTGCCGGGCGATCTGGTGCAGCATGTGGTCGTAGAAGCCGACACCGGTGCTGATCTCGGCCGTGCCGGTGCCGTCGAGGTCGATCTCGACGAGGACCTTGGTCTCCTTGGTGATCCGCTCCACCCGGGCGGTCCGGCTCATCAGATTGTCTCCATCGCAGAAAGGAAGGCGTCGGTCTCGGCGGGGGTGCCGGCGGTGACCCGCAGCCAGCCGGGCAGGCCGACGTCCCGGACGAGCACCCCGCGCGCCAGCAGCGCCCGCCAGGCGGCGGTCTGGTCGCCGCCCACCTCGAAGAGCACGAAGTTGGCGTCGCTGTCGGCCACCCGCAGCCCGCGACCACGCAGCGTCGCCACGATCCGGTCCCGCTGCGCCATGATCGCGCTCACCGTACCGAGGAGGGCGTCGCGGTGGGCCAGTGCCGCGCGGGCGGCGGCCTGGGTCAGCGCCGAGAGGTGGTACGGCAGCCGGACCAGTTGCACCGCCTGCACCACCGCCGCGTCGGCGGCCAGGTAGCCCAGCCGCCCGCCGGCGAAGCCGAACGCCTTGCTCATCGTCCGGGTCACCACCAGCCGCGGGTGCCCGGGCGGCACCGCGAGGGCGCTGACCGTGCCGGGCCGGGCGAACTCGGCGTACGCCTCGTCGACCACCACCATGCCGGGCGCGGCGTCGAGGACCGCGGCGACCACCGCCGGGGCCAGTGCGGTGCCCGTGGGGTTGTTCGGCGAGCACAGGAAGACCACGTCGGGCCGGTGCTCGCGGACCTGGGCCACCGCCTCGTCCGCGGTCAGCCCGAAGTCGACGTCGCGCCGGGCGGGCACCCACCGGGTGCCGGTGCCGAGCGCCAGCAGCGGGTGCATCGAGTACGCCGGCACGAAGCCGAGCGCGCTGCGGCCCGGACCACCGAACGCCTGGAGCAGCTGCTGCTGGATCTCGTTGGAGCCGTTGGCCGCCCACACCTGTTCGACGGTGAGCCCGTGCCCGAGGTACCCGGCCAGGTCGGCGCGGAGCGCCACCGCGTCCCGGTCCGGGTAGCGGTTCAGGTCGCGCAGCTCGGCCGCGAGCGCCTTGCCGATCGCGTCGGCCACCGGCTCCGGCACCGGGTAGGAGTTCTCGTTCGTGTTCAACCGCACCGGCACGTCCAGCTGCGGCGCGCCGTACGGCGACAGCCCACGCAGGTCGTCGCGGATCGGCAGATCCTCCAGCGCGCTCACGCCGATCCCCCCGGGAAGCGTGCCCGGACGGCCTGGCCGTGCGCGGGCAGGTCCTCCACGGTGGCCAGGGTGACCACGTGCGGGGCCACCTCGCGCAGCGCCGCCTCGGTGTACTCGATCAGGTGCACGCCGCGCAGGAAGGACTGCACGGACAGGCCCGAGGAGTGCCGGGCGCAGCCGCCGGTGGGCAGCACGTGGTTGGAGCCGGCGCAGTAGTCGCCGAGCGACACCGGCGACCAGGCGCCCACGAAGATCGCTCCGGCGTTGCGCACCCGCAACGCCCACTCGCGGGCGTCGACGGTCTGGATCTCCAGGTGCTCGGCCGCGTACGCGTCGACCACCCGCAGCCCGGCCTCGAGGTCGTCGACCAGGACCACGCCGCTCTGCTCGCCGGTCAGCGCGGTGGTCACCCGCTCGGTGTGTTTGGTCGCCGGCACCTGCCGGGCCAGCTCCCGCTCGACCGCCTCGACCAGCGCCAGCGACGGGGTGACCAGCACGCTCGCGGCGAGCGGGTCGTGCTCGGCCTGGCTGATCAGGTCGGCGGCGACGTGCGCCGGGTCGGCGGTGTCGTCGGCCAGAATGGCGATCTCGGTCGGCCCGGCCTCCGCGTCGATGCCGACGACGCCCCGCAGCAGCCGCTTGGCGGCGGTCACCCAGATGTTGCCCGGCCCGGTGACGAGGTCGACCGGTTCGCAGCGCGCGTCGCCCGCCGGATCCACCGCCGCCCCGTACGCCAGCATCGCCACCGCCTGGGCGCCGCCCACGGCGTAGACCTCGTCGACGCCGAGCAGCGCGCACGCGGCGAGCACCCGCGGGTCGGGCAGGCCGCCGTTGTCCTTCTGCGGGGGGCTCACCACCACCAGCGAGCGCACCCCGGCCGCCTGGGCCGGCACCACGTTCATCACGACGGTCGACGGGTACATGGCCAGCCCACCGGGGACGTAGAGACCGACCCGGTCGACCGGCAGCCACCGCTCGGTGACCGTGCCGCCCGGCACCACCTGGGTGGTGTGCTCGGTACGCCGCTGGTCGGCGTGCACCCGGCGGGCGCGGCTGATCGACTCCAGCAGCGCCGCGCGCACGTCCGGATCGAGCACCCCCTCGGCCTCGGCGATCGCCTCGACCGGCACCCGCAACACGTCCGGGGAGACGCCGTCGAACCGCTCACTGGCCTCCCGGATCGCCGGGTACCCATGCTCCCGGACCGCCTCCACGAGCGGCCGGATCCGCTCGACGGCAACCGACACGTCGAGCTGGGCGCGGGGCAGCAGGCGGCGCGGGTCACCGAGACCATTGCGCAGGTCGATCCGATTCAGCACCCTTGCGAGTCTAGGCGGCCGGGCCGGAGCGCACCCGAACCGCCCGGCCGCCGGGACGGTGAGCCGGGCCACGCCGACGTGGGCGAGATTGGCTAGGCTCCAGCTGTGACCGCACGGCTGCCGGTGTTCCCGCTCGCAACGGTGCTCTTTCCCGGGTTGGTGCTGCCACTGCACATCTTCGAGGAGCGCTACCGGGCGTTGGTCCGGCACCTGGTCGACCTGCCCGAGGGCGCCTCCCGCGAGTTCGGCGTGGTCGCCATCCAGGCCGGCTGGGAGGTCGCGCCGGCCGGTCCCGGCGCCCGGCACACGCCCGCCGGCAGTGGCGAGGTCACCCTGCACGAGGTGGGCTGCACCGCCGAGCTGCGCCAGGTGACCGAGCTGGCCGACGGTGGCTTCGACATCGTGACGGTCGGCCGGCGCCGGTTCCGGATCGCCGAGGTCGACGAGAGCTCCGCGCCGTACCTGACGGCGGACGTCGAGTGGCTGCCCGAGCCGGCCGGGCCGGACGAGGTGGCCGACCTGCTGGCGGCCCGGGTGATCGCGGTGTTCCGGCAGTACCTCGGCCTGGTCCGGTCCGACCCGGAGGAGATCTCCGAGCAGCTCCCGGAGGACCCGACCGTGCTCTCCCACCTGGTGGCGGCGACCGCGGCGCTGACCGTCGACGACCGGCAGCGGCTGTTGGCGATCGACGACACCGCCGCCCGGCTCCGCGCCGAGCTGCGGCTGCTCAACCGCGAGGCGGCTCTGCTGCGCCAGGTGCGGGCGGTTCCGGTGCCGCTGGCGGAGCTGGCGTCCCCGCCGACACCCAACTGAACGCGGTCGGGTCGGGCTCCGGCTCGGGGCGCAGCGACGGCCAGCGCGACCAGCCGGCCAGCAGGGTGTACGTGATGGCGGCGCCGAACGCCGGCAGCAGCAGGTTGCCGTGCGGCACCGGCAGCACCCCGAGCAGCCAGTCGACGCCGCCGGCCCGCAGGTCGGCGGGTTTGGTGAAGGCCTGGCCGGCCGGGGCGGTGTCCAGCAGCCGGTCGAAGGTGGCCAGGCCGATCCGCCGCCCCACCTGCCAGGCCACCGGCGCGGCGGCCAGCGCGCCCAGCACGACGGCGACCAGGCCGACGGGGCCGCGCCGCCGGCGCAGCACGAACCACAGGGCGAGCGCCGCCAGCACCCCGAAGGCGAGCCCGAGGAGACTGAACCAGCCGTCCGCGGCGATCGGCTGCTCCGGCTGCGGCTCGGCGTAGATCGCGCCCTCGGCGGTCTTGAGCACCGGGGTGTCGGGCGCCAGCGCGGCCCAGAGCAGGCCGAGCGGCGCACCCAGCACGGCCAGCGCGAGCACGACGCCGGCCACGGTCGCCCCGGTCCGCGCCCGCGCGCGCGGCGGATCGGCCGGGCCGGGGTCGGCGACCACCTCCGGCGGCCCCCCGCCGGGACGCTCGTCCGGGACCGGGTCGGCGGGCGCCGGTGGTGCGGACGGCTCGTCGCCGGGCGGCGTGGGCCGGTCGGATTCGGGGCTGTCGGGGTTCACCCGATGATCCTCTCAGCTCGCCGTCCGGGCCGTGCAGGGTCATCGGCGCTCCCGCCCGATGACGTGACCGCACCGCCTCCGGTCACCGGGCGAACGGCTCCACCATGACCGAGGCGGCGCGCAGCCACGCCTGCCGGGTCTCCGGCTGGAGCTGGTGGTACTCGATCGACGACCCGGTCTCGAGCGCCGGGTCGTAGGGCACCACGGTCACCGCGCGGGTACGGGTGGCGAAGTGCCGCTCCAGGTCGTCCTGGAGCGCGGAGCGGCCCGGCGTGGGGCAGGAGATCAGGGTGATCGCGTTGTCGGCCAGCTCTCCCATGCCCTCCTCGTGCAGCAGGTCGAGCATCCAGTCGGCGCTGAACGCCGCGTCCTCGCGAGGCACGGTGGTCACCACCAACTGGTCGGCGGCCTGCATCACCGTGCGCCAGTTGGCGCTCTCCACGTTGTTGCCGGTGTCCACGCAGACCACCTCGTGGGTACGCCGCAGCAGCTCCAGCACCCGCCGGACGGTGAACTGGTCCAGCCGTTGGGCGAAGCGCGGGCTCTCCTCGCCGGCGAGCACGTCGTACGAGCCGTCGGAGGCGTGCCGCAGGAAGTCGTCCAGCCGCTCCAGCAGGGTCGCGCCCTCCAGGATCTCGATCTGGGCCAGCTCGCTGATCAGGTGACGGATGGTGCGGGCGTGCCGGGCGCTGCCGGCGCGCAGCCCGAGGGTGCCGCGCAGCTCGTTGTCGTCCCAGGCCAGCACACCCCGCCCGCGTACGCTCCCGACCGTGGCCGCCGCGAGCACGGTCGCGGTGGTCTTGTGCACCCCGCCCTTGGGGTTGGCGAACGCGAACACCCGCGGGGTGCCGAGGTCGCGGCGGAGCACCCCGGTGGCCCGCTCCACCTCCTGGTCGACGCCCTGCGGACGCCACTCGATGCGCGGCGGGTAGCCCCGCTCGGCGATGGCCGAGCCGACCGGCGGAGCGGGTGCCGAGCCGACCGGCGGGGCGGGCGCCGAACCGATCGGCGGAGCGGGCGGCGGAACGACCGGTGGGGCGGGCGCGGGCGCCGGAACGACCGGTGGAGCGGGCGGCGGCGTGACCGGTGGGGGCGGCGACGCCGGATAGCCGGTCTCCGGCTGGTAACCGGTCTCCAGCAGCGCGTACC
>NZ_RCVI01000223.1:0-20185 GCF_003667455.1 Micromonospora sp. CV4
GTCCGGCCGGACGGCGTGGGCTCGGGCCGGCCCTCGTCCGGCACCGGCCCCAACTCGTCGTCCGGCTCGTCGTCGTCCGGCTTGTCGTCGTCCGGCTTGTCGTCGTCCGCCCCGGGAGAAAGGGCCAACTCGTCGTCGGGCTCCGCCGGGCCGTCGGCGTCGCCGCCCAAGGCTCGGCCAGCGAGGTGCGGAGCGTCCTCGTCGAGCGGGTCGGCCGCGGTGAACGGGTCGGTACGAGGCGCGCCGAAGTCGGGCAGCTCGAAGTCGTCGTCGAGCGGGCGGTCGTCGGGCAGGACGGGCGTCTGCCCGGCCGGCACCGGCTCGGTGGGCTCGCCGTGCACCCGGCTCTCCGCCTCCGCGTCCTCCGTGGTGCTGGTGGTCATGCTCGGGCGGTTGCGCAGGAAGCGGGCCCGGCCCCGGGACAGGTCGTGGCCGACGGCGACGGCCTCCAGCTCGTAGAGGGTGCGGTGGTTGCCGGCGTCGTCGGTCCAGTCGCGGGTGTAGAGCCGGCCGCAGACCACCACCGGGTCGCCGACCATCACCGAGGCGGCCACCCCCTCGGCGAGCTTGCGCCAACAGTTGACGCGGACGCGGAGCGAGTTGCCGTCGACCCAGCGGCCGCTGTCGCGGTCGAGCCGGCGGGCGGTGGAGGCGACCTTGAAGTTGGCCACCAGGGTGTTGCTCTGGGTGGTACGCCGCCACTCGGGCGTCGTCAGCACATTGCCGACAATTGTCACGTAGGTGTCGAACATCGTCCCTCCAGGGGATCGGGGGCCTGCCAGCGCGAGTCGACTCGACACCGAGCCTCGACGCTGCGGGCGGCCCTCGCCAGCGCCCCACCCCGGCCTGTGGACAACGACGCCACCTGTGGACAACGCCCTGATCAGGCCCGGATGTGGTACGGCCGACCCGCCCGGACGGGCGACAGCGGTTTCCGGGCCCGACCGAACTGGGTATGGACTTGATCAAGCACTACCGACAGCTCCACGTCGACGAGAGGTCAGCGCCATGATGATCACCACCATCGACTCCGCAACCGCTTCCGAGGTGCGGCGATGAGCGCCGTGGCGAACCCGGCCACCGTGGCCGAATGCCTGCGGGTGGGCACCGGGTTCTCGCAGGGCGACCGTGCCTGGATCGCCGAGCAGTTCGCCACCCTCGACGCCCGGCTGGCCGGCTTCCACGCCGACGCCACCGAGCTGGAGGTGTCGGTGAAGGACCGCGAGGCACGGGGGCAGAAGGTCACCCTGGAGTGCTGGATCGCCGGCCGACAGAAGATCGTCACCACCTCCGCCGAGGAGGACCTGCACGCGGCGCTCAACGACGTCCGCGACGACCTGCGCCGGCGGCTCAACGACGCCAAGACCCGCCAGGAGCCCCGGCACAACAAGCACCTGCGCGACGTCAGCCAGCCGCAGGAGCAGGTCGACCCGGAGGCCGACGCGCTGCCCGCCGCCGACCAGAGCCGCGCCGACGCCGAAACCGTCTGACGCGTACTCCCGCACTGCCCCGGCCGGCGCGCACAGCCGGTCGGGGCGGGCCGGTTTCGGGGCTACCGCCGGGTAGCTTGGCGGCGTAGCGTCGCGAACGTGGAACCGGACGTGTTGGGGCCGCCGTACGAGCGGCAGACGATCGACCTGGGCACCGACGACGAGGGCCCGGTCGTCGCGACCCTGGTCCGGCGGAGGGCCGAGCGCCCCACCGGGCGGGCCGTGCTCTACGTGCACGGCTTCGTCGACTACTTCTTCCAGACCCACCTGGCCGACTTCTTCGCCGAGCGGGGCTGGGATTTCTACGCCCTCGACCTGCGCAAATACGGTCGCAGCCTGCTCCCGCACCAGACTCCGAACTTCTGCCGGGACATCAGCGACTACTTCCCCGAGCTGGACGCCGCCGCCGAGATCATCCGCGCGGACGACGGGCACGACACCCTGCTGGCCATGGGCCACTCCACCGGCGGCCTGATCCTCTCGCTCTGGGCGGACGCCCGCCGCGACACCGGCACCGTCGACGGCCTGGTGCTCAACAGCCCGTTCTTCGACCTGAACGCCCCCTGGGCGGTGCGCCGACCCCTCGCGGCCGCCGTCTCCCGGCTGGGCCGTCGGGCGCCGCACCGCATCGTGCCGTTCGGGCTGGGCACGGTGTACGGCGAGAGCCTGCACGCCGACCACCGGGGCGAGTGGACCTACGACCTGGCGTGGAAGCCGCTGGCGGGGTTCCCCGTCCGCGCCGGCTGGCTGAACGCGATCCGCACCGGCCAACGTCGGCTGCGCGCCGGGCTGGACATCCAGGTGCCGGTGCTGCTGGCCTGCTCGACCCGCTCGTTCCGGGGCACCAAGTGGAACGACAACGCCACCCTGGCCGACGCCGTGCTGGACGTGGAGCACATGGTCCGGTATGCGCCGCACCTCGGCCGGCACGTCACCCTGGCCCGCTTCGACGGCGGGCTGCACGACCTCACGCTCTCCGGCCCCGCCGTACGCCGAAAGGTCTTCGACGAGGTCGGCCGCTGGGCGGAGGCGTTCCTCGCCGCCGGCCCCACCGCCCCGTCCGATGAAGTCCGGTTGCCGGCCAGTCGGCGGCCAGCGGACAAACCGGCCGATGCGGTAACGGCCGGCGACTGACCCGCCGGGTCCCGCCCCGCCCGACCGCGACGGCGTCCGGCTCGCGGCTCAGGCGTCGCCGGGTCAGGTGCACCGACCACCGCTGGCTGAGCCGACCCGGCCACGGCCCGTCGGCGGCAGCACCACCCGCCGTCGCGGTGTCCAGCTCAGTCGTCGCCAGGTGTCGCCGGGAGCACGGCGCGGATCCGGTCGAAGGTCGCCACTGGGTGACCGCCGACGCCGGGCAACACCAGGCCCAGGCAGTACAGCGACACGTCCCCGGCGGCGTCCGCCTGCACGACGAAGACCGGCGCCCCGACGTACCCCGGTGGCAGCTCAGTGGTGATCCGCACGGTGTCCCCGTCGCGGACCACCCGCTCGATGGCCACCTCCAGCGGCCGCGACCCGTCCTCGCGTACCCCATGGGCCAGCACGAAAGCGGAACCGGCGTCGGCGCCGAGCCGGGCGATCACCTCGGGCCCGGCGGCGATCCCGGCGGGCACCGGCTGCACCCGCCACCGCCAGCCGCCGTCGCCGGCGTACCGGTGCAGGCCGCCGGTGGGCAGCACCGCGACGCCGTCGCCCGGAAAACGGGCCCAACCGGGCCTGATCTCCGCCTCCGCGACGGCCTCCGGCGCGACGCCGGCCGGCTCGGTGACGCTGGCCCGCAGGCCCAACTCCCCACCGGGGGCGCCAACCAGGTCGGCCGCCGTCAGCAGCGACTCCCCCACCTGGTCGTCGGTGCCCTGGAAGAAGAACGCGGTGCCGAAGCGCTGGTCGGTGGCGTCCGACGAGCGGTACGGCAGGATGGCGCGGCCGACGATCTGGCACAGCTCGTAGGCGACGTCGTTCTCGGCGTCGGAGTCCAGCAGCACCAGCCGAGGGTACGGGCCAACGTCGGGTCGGTCCGTGGGAACCCGGATGCCAGTCAGCCGGTCTCCGTGAGACCCTGCTCGGCAACGTGGACGCGGGCACCCTTTTCCCCGCCGGCCGGCGGGTCGGCGGTACCCTCTGGGCGCGACACCCACGCCGCGCGCCCGTAGCTCAGCGGATAGAGCAGGGGACTTCTAATCCCAAGGCCGCAGGTTCGAATCCTGCCGGGCGCACCCACCTCACCGCAGGTCAGCGGCCTGGCGCGCCAGTCCCCGTCGATCAGCACGGCCTCCCCGCAGCCAGCTCAGCCGAAGAGGTGCTCCGCGGCCTCGTCCACGGCGGCCCGCTCGATCTGCGGCGAGACGTGCGCGGTGTGCCCGTGCGCGGATTTTGATCAGCTCGCGCGTTCACCGCACTGTCCTCCCAGAGGGGTGATCGACTCCGTATCGCCGATGTTGGGGTGTCCCGGGACGGGGATACCGCGATATCGCCGATATTGAGTCGATCACCGCTGCTGGTCACCTGAGTTGCTCTTGAGCGCCTGGGCGGACCTCCACGCCACCGCACGGTTGATCCAGTCCGGGTAGCGCTCGATGATCGCGTCGTACAACTCCTCGGCGCTCTCCGTACGCTCCGCGGCGGCCGCCACCTCCCGCAGGTAGTCGCGGGTCTCCTCGACGGTGTGCGGGTCGTCGTCGGCGCCGTCCCGCTTGTGGCCGGCGATCACCACGCAGGCCCGCAACGAGTTGACGAGCGTCAGGGCGTCGAGCCAGCCCTCGATGCCGCCGTCTCCCGCCTCGGCGAGGTGCAGGTGGACGTCGTTGTAGACCACGTCGCCGGCCACGACGAGACCGCGCGACGGCACGTGCAGCACGCTCGTGCCGCTGGTGTCGGTGCGGCCGGTCTCGACCGCCATCAACTGCTCGCCCTCAAGGTCGATGGTGTTGTCGTCCAGCGGCTCGGCGACGGGTGGACGCTCGGCGATCTGCTCGGGGAAACCCTTGCGCCAGAAACCGTCGAGCCACCGCTCCCCCGCCTGCTCGTGCATCTTCTCCACGACGCTCACGGGCGCCACCAGCCGCGCCCGGGGGAAACGCTCCAACACGGCGGCCGCGCCGAAGAAGTGGTCGCCGTGGGCGTGCGTGATGTAGATCGTCGTGAGGTTCCTGCCGTTCGCCTCGACCCAGTCGGCCAGGGCCCGGCCCTCGTCGAGGGTCAGCAACGCGTCGACCAGGACCGCGTCCCGGTCCCCGTAGATCAGCGTGGAGGTGGTGGGCGACCACATCTCGCGGCTCTCGCCGGGCGGCAGGTCCGTCGACACGACCGGCTTGGCCGGGGCCACATAGGTTGACCAAGCCAACGATCCCACGGCTGCTCCTCGTCCCACCGGCGCGCTCCCCAGGACCAGTGCAGCAGACCACCACGCCACTCCGGGGCAGGATCGTGAAAGTCCGGGCTCAGCCGCGTCGCAGCAGCTCGGCCAGCGTGGCGTCGCCCTGCCCGAGCTGCGACCCGCCGCCCGGCGGCACGACCAGGAAGCGCCGGCAGCCGTCCAGTTCAACGTACCGGTCGGGTCCGCCGGCGCCGTCGAGCGGGCGCAGCACCGCGAAACGGGACGCCGGGGTCGCGCACGCCGCCGCCGCTCGGGTGGTGGCCAGCGCGCGGAGCACCGCCGTCTGCCGCTCCGGCGGCAACGGCCCGCCGTACGCGAAGTCACCCGCCGGCTTGCCGCCGCCCCGCTCCGACGCGGGCACGTCGTAGACGCAGAGGCGCAGCGGTTCCGCCGCCGGGGCCGCCGCCGGCCCGGGCGGTCCGGGGCGTCCCGTCGTGGTCTCCACCCACACCATGTCCGCCCACCGCTGCGCGCACCCGGCGGCGGCGGCCGCCGGGGATTCGACCTGCCCGACGGGACGGGTGTCCACGGTGGTCAGCCGCAGCCCGTCCAGGGCGGCGCGCACCTCCGCGCGGGGCTTGCCGCAGGCGTCCCTCGGCAGGTACGGGCGCAGCCAGCGACCCCGTTCATCGAGCAGGGCCAGCCAGGGCGGGACGATCATGTCGGCAGTGCAGACGATCTCCCCCTCCGGCCGCCGGTCCGGCAGGCGCAGCGCGGCGACCAGCGCGGCGATCTCGTCGGCGCGCCGCTCGGTGGCCACCTGCTCCGTACCGCCACCGGCGCGTGGGCGAATCTCCCGGCCACAGAGCACGGCGGCGACCGGTGTGAACGCGGGGTCGGTCCGCCCGATCGCCGGATCGTCCCCGGTCGGCGCCGGCGCGGCCCCGCTCGGCGCCGGCAGGACGATGCTGCCGCCGGCGCGGGGCGCCGCCTCGGCGCAGGAGATCCACTTCCCGACGATCGGGGCCGGGCCGGGATCGTGCCCGACACCCGGGCCGGCGTTACCGCCCGCGCAGCCGCCCAGCGCCACGCCGAGCAGCGCCACCGCCAGTACCGTCCCGCCCGAGCGCATCCGGCTCACCACCTCTCCGCCAGGTGGTGGGACGGACGGGAACAGCGCCCGGTTCCGGAGCGGCCGGCGCGGGAGCGGGTGCCAGCTCACATCCACCACACGCCGGTCGGGACTGCCGCGCGACCGCCGGCATGATGGCCCGATGGCACATCTGGGACTGGTCGCGTTGCTGGTGCGGGAGTACGACGAGGCGATCGACTTCTACGTCGGCGGCCTCGGCTTCGAGCTGGTGGAGGACACCGCACGCCCGGACGGCTCGCGCTGGGTGGTGGTGCGCCCGCCGGGCGCCCGGGAGACGGCGCTGCTGCTGGCCCGACCGAGCAACGCCGAGCAGCGGGCCCGAATCGGCGACCAGACCGGTGGTCGGGTCGGGCTGTTCCTGTACACCGAGGACTTCGCCCGGGACCACGCCCGGATGGTCGCGGCCGGGGTGCGGTTCCTGGAGGAGCCGCGGCACGAGGCGTACGGCTCGGTCGCGGTCTTCGCCGACCTCTACGGCAACCGATGGGACCTGCTGCAACCTCGCAGCACGGAGTGACACATCGGCGACACTCCGGGCACAATGGGTGATTGCTTGCCATCGGCCATGTTATTCTCCGATGTCGATCTACGCCGTGCGGACCCGGACCGGGTCGTTGTCGGAAGGACACCTCCCGATGCCGGCCGTTGCCACCCCCACCGCGCCGTCGCCCGCACTGAACAATCCGGCCGGCGGCGCCTTCACCCTCATCTTCACCACGATGCCGGCGCTGCTGCGGCTCACCTGCGGGTTGGTCGGCGCGGTGGTGGCGCTGTCGGTGCGTACCCCGCCGGTCGAGCCGGCCCTGCTCCTGCCCGGCGTGGCCGCGTTGACCGGCTGGTCGCTCTGGTACGCCGTCCGCGCGCTGCGCCACGGCGTCACCCCGACCCTGGTCGCCGGTGACGTCGCGCTGACAGCGGTGGCGTGCCTGCTCATCCCCCGCCTGGTGGCGCCCGGGGTGCTGCCCGGCGAGGGCAGCTGGATCGCGGTGCTGGCCAGCACCACCGTGATCAACGCGCAGGCCACCGCCGCGGCGCGCTGGTCGATCCCGGCCGGGCTGCTGGTCACCGCCGCGTACGCGGCGGGAGCGCACGCGGCGGGTAATCCCGCCGAGGCCCGGGCGCACGCGGCGACCCTGCTGGTGCAGACCGCCTGCACGGCGATGATGACGGCGGTGATGCGCCGCCGGATCGGGCGGGCCGACCGGGCGTTCGCCGAGCACCAGCGGCTGACCCGGGACGCGTTGATCGCCCGGGCCGCCCGGGAGGCCGAACGGCGGCAGAACCGCGACCTGCACGACACCGTCCTCGGCACGCTGACCATGGTGGGGCTCGGCGCGGTGCCCGGGCCGTCGGCCGCGTTGCGCGAGCGGTGCGGGGCCGACCTGCGTACCCTCGTCGCGCTGACGGACATCGGCCCGGTGCCCGGCGACGGCCCGGTGCCCCTGGACGGGCGGCTGCGGACGGTGCCCGACCGGCTGCCCGAGCTGCCGGTGAACCTGGAGCTGGCCCCGTGCGCGGTCCCCGCCGGTGTGGCCGACGCGATCACCGAGAGCGCCTACGCGGCGCTGTCCAACGTGGTCCGGCACGCACCGGGCGCGCACGTCACGCTGCGGATGACCCGGGACGCGGTCGCCGTCGTGGTCGAGGTGACCGACGACGGCCCCGGCTTCGACCCGAACAGCGTCGCTCCGCACCGGTACGGACTACGCGAGTCGATCCGTGGCCGGATGGCGGCGATCGGCGGGCGGGCCGAGGTGCGCTCCGCCCCCGGCACGGGCACCACGATCCGGCTGGAGTGGCCCGGTGTCGGCTGACCTCGGCGCCTCGACGGACCGCGCCGCGGCGCCCGGGGCGCCGGCCCGGGCCTTGGAGCCGTGGTCGGGCCGGGTCGGCGTGCCGGCGCCAAGGGGTCCGGCTCAGGTGGCGGCGCTCGCCGCGCCGGCGGCCGTGGCGCACGCCTCCGACCGGGGCGCCCGGATCGTCTCCGTCGCTATCGCGCTGGCCTGGCACTTCGCGATCGGCCTGCCCGCGGTGCTGGGCGCCCGCGCGGAGTTCACCGCGCCCGCGGTGGTGCTCGGCGGCTGGCTGCTGGTCGCCGGGGCCGGGCTGGTGGCCGGGGCACGGCTGCTGCGTGGAGCGGCGCTGCCGCCCTGGCCGTTCGCCGGGTTGCTGCTCGTCGTCGACGCGGCGGTCTTCGCCGCAGTTGGTGAAGGTCACCTGTTCGCCGCCGCCAACTGGGTGTGGAGCACCCTCGGCTGGTTCTTCGTGCTGGCGATGTGGGGCCGGCGGGTCGCCGGGCTGGTCGCGCTGCTGACCGCGCACGCGTCGATCGCGCTGGTCGCCGTGCTCGGGCACGGCCACGACGCGGCCGACCTGGCCCGCTACGCGATGTACGTCTACGGCACCTTCTCGCTGCCGGTGGCGGTCTTCGTCGGCGGCGCGACGATCGTCGGCCTGGCCCGGGAACGGGCCGGCGCGGCGGCCGCCGTGCACGCGATGGCCGCGGAGCGGGACGCCGCCGAGCAGGGCCTTCGGGAACGCCGCGACCGGCTCGCCCTGGTCGGTGCGGCGGCCGGGCGGGTCCTCGGCGAACTGGCCGCCGGGCAGGCCGATCCGGACGACCCGGAGGTGCAGCGCCGGTGCGTGCTGGCCGCGGCCCGGCTGCGACGCCTGATCGCCGAGTCCGACGACGTGCCCGACCCGCTGCTGCACGAGCTGCGGGCCGCCGCGGACCTGGCCGAACGCAACGGGTTGCCGATCGATCTGGTCACCATCGGCAACCCGCCACCACTGCCGGTGGAGATCCGCCGTCGGCTGGCCGACCCACTCACCGGCATCCTCGCCGACGCGCGTGGCTGGGCCCGGCTGACCGTCGTCTCCGGCCAGGACGAGGTCGTGATCAGCCTGGTCACACCCGACCGGGAGGGGCCGGAGGCGACCGGCCGACCACCCGGGGAGCACGACGACGGGCTGGTGCAGCACCTCTACGAACGGGACGGGGACATCAGATGGGCGCAGACCCGGTGGCGGCGATGAGCGGCGACCGGCCGGTTGGCGTCGCGATCGTCGACGACCACCCGGTGGTGGTCGAGGGCGTCCGGGCCTGGCTCGCCAGCGAGCCGAGGCTGACCGTGCTGTCCACCGGGGACGACCCGGACGAGGTGCTGCGGGCGGCGCCGGACGCCGACGTCGTCCTGCTCGATCTGCGGCTGCACGGCCGGATGGTGCTCGACAAGCTGGCCGAGCTGAGCGCCACCGGGCGGCGGGTGGTGGTCTACTCCGAACACACCGACCCGGAGACGATGCTGGCCGCGTTGGACGCCGGAGCGGTGGCGTTCCTGGCCAAGCACGAGGGCCGCGAGCACTGCGTGGCGACCGTGCTGGCGGCGGCCAGCGACCGCCCGTACGTGCCGCCCGCGCTGGCCGGGGCGATGGTGGGGGACCATCGGCCGGACCGGCCGATGCTGTCCGACAAGGAACGCGAGGCGCTGCTGCTCTGGTTCCAGTCGATGTCCAAGGCATCGGTGGCTCGCCGGATGCAGATCAGCGAGCACACCGTGAAGCAGTACGTCGACCGTGCGCGGATCAAGTACACCCGAGCGGGGCGGCCGGCCGCCACAAAGGCCGCGCTGCTCGCCCGGGCGATCGAGGACGGCCTCGTCCGCCCGGAGGAGATCGGCATCTACCGGTCACAGGCGACGCACGACCGGCCGACCCCCTAACGGGCGTCATGACACGGCCTCCCGGATCAGCCAGGCTCGACGCACACCACAGCTGACCGGGAGGTCGTGACGATGCACGCCGACGCGTCCCCCTTCTTCATCGGTCCCCACCGGTTCGACGCGCCGGACGACGATGCGGGGCCGATCCTGGACCGCCGCTACGCCCTGCGACCGGTGCCCGGCGAGAAGGTGCTCGGCCGGTACCGGTTGCTGGTCGCGGGTTACCTGCTCGGGCCGACCGAGGCGCGGCGCGGCTGGCGGCTGCCCGGGCCGGTGTCGGTGACCGTCACCGACCACCGGATCTGCTGGGTGGGCACCGGGGCGCAGCTGTCCCTGGTCGCCGACGAGACGCCCCCGCGCCGAACGGCGGGCCGGCCGGCCGGCCTGATGAGCGGGCAGATCCGCTGGCAGTGGCCGTCCCGGTTGCAGCTGCCGCCCGCCGGCCCGGACGGGCCGGAGCAGCTGCTGATCGTGTGCGACGCGCTGCGCACCATCCAACAGCCGGCGCTGGCCCTCGGCGGGCCGGCCGGGGAGGTCGCCGCGCTGGCCCGGCAGGTCCGCCGGGCGGTGGCCATGTTCCGGCTCACCCGCCCGCAGTTGGTCGACCTCTCCGCGCAGGAGCGCGACGTGCTGCTGCTGCGGGCCGGCCCCGCGCTGCTCGCCGGAGAAACCCGGGTCACGCTGCCCGGCTCGCTGCCGGTGGAGTTCCGGTCACGGGACGACTACTACCGATCGGGGCCGGAGCCGACCCGGTGGACCGGGCTCGCAGGCGGCGCAGCATCCGGGCGTCGGTGAAGCCGACGGTACGCGCGGCGGCCTCCACCGTCGCGCCGTGCCCGATCAGGTGCTCGGCGCGTTCCACCCGCAGCAGCTGCTGGTAGCCGAGCGGCGTGAGCCCGGTGGTCCCCCGGAACAGCCGGGTCAACGTCCGTTCGGCCACGCCCCCGGCAGCGGCCAGCTCGGCCAGCGGCAACGGCTCGGCGTACCGGCTGTCGATCAGGTCCTGCACCCGGTGCACCGCGTCGGAGAGGTGCGAGCGGTGTCGCATCATCGCGCTGGCCTGCTGCTCGTGCCCGTTGCGGCGCGCGTAGACGACGAGCGTGCGGGCGATCCGGGCGGCGACCCCCGGGCCGTGCCGGGTGGCCACCAGGTGCAGCGCCACATCGATGCCGCTGGCGATGCCGGCGGAGGTGACCACCCGGTCGTCGACCACGTACAGCACGTCGCGAACCACCCGCGCGGCCGGGTGCCGCCGGGCCAGGTCGTCCTGCACCTCGTGGTGGGTGGTGCAGCGCCGGCCGTCCAGCAGCCCGGCCCGGCCGAGGGCGTACGCGCCGGCGCAGACGCTGGCCACGGTGCCGCCGGCGGCATGATGATCGGCCAACCGCCGCAGGTCGACGGGCGACACCGGCCCCTGCGGCCCGTGCGCCGCCGGCCGCCAGCCCGGCACCAGCACCAGGTCGTCGGGGGTCAGCTCGGGCCACCGGGTGTCGGCGACCAGCGGTACGCCCTGCACGGTGGGCACCTGCTCCCGCTCGGCGACGTAGTGCAGCCGGTAGTCGTGGCCGAGGTCGGCGGCGCTGGAGAAGACCTGGGCCGGCCCGGCGAGGTCCAGCAGGTGCAGCTGCGGAACCAGGAGGAAGACGACCCGGGTCACCGTTCAGCCCCGCGCGCCGTCGTGGATCGCCCCGGTCAGCTCGTCCACCGTCGAGATGGTGGCGAAGCGGCCGGCCAGCGCGTACTCGGTGCGGGTGACGATCTCCTCGTTGGAGAGGGTGCGCGGGTCGGCGAGGATCTCCTCGACGGTGGCGGTCTCCGGCAGGTCCCGGTGCGGAATGGGGAAGGTCATCGTGGCGTCGGTGACGAAGGTCATCCGGTAGCCGAGGTCGGCGCCCACCCGGGTGGTGGTCTCGACGCACTGCTCGGTGCGGATGCCGCAGACGGTGAGGTCGTGCACGCCGGCCAGGGTGAGCAGCTGCTGGAGGTTGGTGGTGGTGAACGCGTTGTGCGCGGTCTTGACCAGCGTCGGCTCGCCCTCGGCCGGGGCCAGCCCGTCGATCAGCCGCACGTGCCCGAGGGCCGGGTCGAAGACCCCACCCGTGCCGGGCTCCGAGTGCAGGACCCAGACCACCAGGTCGCCGCGCTCACGGGCGGCGGCGACCAGCCGGTCGACCTGCCGGACCACTTCCGGGTTGGAGCCGTACGCCCAGATGGGACGCTGGCGGAAGGACTCCTGGACGTCGATCACGACGAGGGCTGCTCTGCTCATGGCTCCGATCCTGACCGCAGAACGGCTCCGACGGCAGACACCATCATGTCCGGATGCGGAACGATCCGGCCACCGCGGAGGTCGTCAGGCGCTGGGGGTGCGGTGCTCGGCGGCGGCGTCCAGGGCGGCGGCCTCCTCCGGTGTCGGCGCGCTGCCGCCCAGGTGCGTCGGCAGCCACCAGGTGTCGTCCGGGCCGGCCGGTGCGTCCGGGTAGTCCCGCTGGGCCCGGTCGACGAGCGCGCTGAGCCGGGTGGTCAGCTCGGCGGCCAGCACGTTCGGGTCCGGGAAATCCGCCGGGTTGATCGGCTCGCCGATCAGGATGGTGATCGGGGTGTGGCGGCGGGTGAGGGTGCGCGGGCGGCCCTTGGTCCAGAGCCGCTGGGTGCCCCACAACGCGACCGGCAGCACCGGCACCTTCGCCGAGCGGGCCATCCTCACGGTGCCGCTCTTGAGTTCCTTGACGGTGAACGACCGGCTGATCGTCGCCTCGGGGAAGACGCCGACGACCTCGCCGCGCTTGAGCGCGTCCACGGCGGCGCGGAACGAGGCCGCGCCGGCCTGCCGGTCCACCGGGATGTGCCGCATGCCGCGCATCAGCGGGCCGGAGATCTTGTGCGTGAAGACCGACTGCTTGGCCATGAAGCGGACCAGGCGACCCGACGCGTTCGCGCCCAGGCCGGCGAAGATGAAGTCGAGGTAGCTGACGTGGTTGCTGGCCAGCACCGCCCCGCCGCTGCGGGGTACGTGGTGGGCGCCCTCGATCGTGATCTTCAGGTCGAGGACCCGGAACATCGTCTTGGCGGCGGCGATAACGGGCGGGTACACGAGCTCCGGCATCCGCAGAATCTACCCTGCCCGACTGGGGGCCGCCTGGGTGGCGACCGGCCGGGTCGGCCGTGTTCGTTCTGCCCTCGGCGGATCCCCTTGGCCGCGCGCCGAACCGGGTCGCAGGATGGCGTCATGACGGAACGAGCGGTGCTGCTCTGGATCCATGGCGGTGGCTGGCGCGGGCGGGCGAGCGAGGACGGCGCGGCGCTGGCCGGGCACGGGCTGCGGGTGGTGCAGGCGCGCTACCGGCTGGCGCACGAGGCGCACTGGCCGGCCCAGTTGGCCGACATCCGCGAGGAGGCGCGTCGCGCCCGCCGCGACGGCCGGCCGCTGCTGGTGGGTGGCGACTCGTCCGGCGCCACGCTCGCCCTCCAGACGGGGTTGCGCGGCATCGACCGGCCGGATGACGTGGCCGGGGTGCTGGCGTACTGGCCGGCCGTGGACCCGCTCGACCCCGAATGGGTACGGCTACGCGCCGGCGACGATCCCTGGGCCGACCTGCTCGGCCACCCGCCCGCGGCCGGCGACCCGGCCACCGTCGACGCCACGGTCGGCACCCACGTCGGCAACGGGGTGCCGGTGCTGCTGGTGCACGGCACGGCCGATCGTTCGGTCCCGGTGAGCCAGACCGTCCGGTTCACCGGTGCGCTGCTCGCCGCCGGGCACCCGGTGCACAGCTGGGTGACACATGGCGGCCACTCGCTCGAGCTGGACCGGCCGGACCTGCGGGCGGTGGCCGCGGCATTCCTGGACAGCGTGCTGCCGCCCGGCTGACCGCGCCGACGGCCCGACGTGGGCCGGCCGGCGCGGTGGGTCAGTCGGAGAGGTCCTGGAGGTCGATCCGGCCCCGGGCGAACGCGTCCACCCGCCCCCAGCGGCCCGGAATGTCCAGCACCTCGATGCGGCCCATGCCCCTCGGCAACTGCGGATCGACCGCCAGGTGCCCCTCGTGCGGCTCCAGGCCGAGCATGGTGCGCAGCAGCAGCAGGGGCGTACCGGTCGACCAGGCCTGCGGGCTGCACGCCGTCGGATACTCCACCGGGAACTTGGTCAGCTCGCGCGGGTAGCCGCCGAACGCCTCCGGCAACCGCCCGTCGAAGTACGTCGCCGCGTCCAGGATGCCGCTGGCGATCGTGGCGGACTCCTCGGCGAAGCCGTACCGGCGCAGGCCCCAGGCGATGAAGGAGTTGTCGAACGGCCAGATCGTGCCGTTGTGGTAACCGATCGGGTTGTACCGGGCCTCCCCCTCGGCCAGCGTCCGCACCCCCCACCCGGTGAAGAGCCGCGGCCCCACCAGGTGCTGCGCGACCTTCTCCGCCCGCTCGGGTTCGACGATGCCGCTCCACAGCAGGTGGCCGATGTTCGAGCTGAGGACGTCGCACTGGCGGCCGTTCGGGTCCAGGGCCAGGGCGTAGTACTCGCCGTCGGCCACCCACCAGTCCCGGTTGAACCGCTGCTTGAGCTCCGCCGCCTCCCGCTCCAGCTGGTCGGCGAACTCCGGGTCACCCCAGAACTCCCGGGCCAGCCGGGCCGCGCGGACCTTCGCGTCGTACGCGTACCCCTGCACCTCGCAGGTGGCCCGGGGGAACGGTGGCAGCGTGCCGTCGGAGTAGGAAATCGAGTCCCAGGAGTCCTTCCAGCACTGGTTCTCCAGCCCGGTCTCAGTGTTGCGCCGCTCGTACCAGATGTAGCCGTTGCCGATCAGGTCGGCGTAGCTGTCGATCCATCTCAACGCCGCCCGGGACTCCTGCTCCAGCTCCTTGACCAGCGCGACGTCCCCGGTCCACCGCTCGTACTCGTCGAGCAGCACGACGAACAGCGGCGTCGCGTCCACGGAGCCGTAGTACGGCGAGTGTGGCTGCTCCTCGAAGGCGGCGGTCTCGCCGTAGCGCATCTCGTGCAGGATCCGCCCGGGGTCCTCGTCGCGGAAGTCGTCGAACCGGCTGCCCTGGAGGGCGGCCAGGATGCGCAGCGTGGTCTTCGACAGTTGCGGGGTGAACGGCAGCGTCTGGAGGCACGTGAGAATGCTGTCCCGGCCGAACATCGTCATGAACCAGGGAAGGCCGGCGGCCGGCAGGGTGGCGCCGCCGAGCGACAACGGCGAGAAGCGCAGCGCCGCCAGGTCGATCAGGCTGCGCTGGTAGGTGCTGGCCACCCGGCCGTGCTCACTGTTGACCGTGGGCGCGTCCGCGATCCACTGCTCCAGGTCGTGCTGGAGGGCCAACCGCTCGCCGCCGTGCATCCGCAGCCCGATCCGCAGGTCCCGGTCCCCGGGCCCCACCGCGTGCGTCTCGACCTCGATCGCGGTGTCCCACTGCTCGTTCGGTTCCAGGTGGACGGTGTACGCGAATCCCTTGCTGTCATAGCGGGCCGCCACGGACGAGGAGATGACCGTCTCCCGGCGGAAGTTGCCCCGGCGGTAGCCCAGGCGCAACCGGTCCGCCTCGACCTCGGAATAGATCTCACCCTTCTTGTTCAGGATCTCGTCCTTGACCTGGAACAGGTCGGCGAAGTCCGACGCCGCCTCCATCCGGATCTCCAGGTCCACCGGCTTCTCGTCGTGGTTGAGGATGGTGAGCTGCTCCCGAAAGCTGCCACCGACCGCACGTTCCCGGATGATCGACAACTTTGCGTCGATGTAGTGCGTGGCCATTCCCGGCACCAGGAAGAACCGCGACTCGAAGTACTGGAGGTCGTCGAAGGAGAGCGAGTTGAGCCGCTCGCCGTTAACGGTCAGCACCCAGGTGGACAGGAACCGGGTGTCGATGGAGAACAGCCCGGTCGGCTCGCTCGGTGTCGCCTCGATGTCGCCGGTGTCCTCGCAGACGACGAAGGTGTTGCCGTCCAGGATCCGGATCGTGTTGCTCTGTCCCATCAGTGCACCTCCCCGGCGAATCGGTGGCGCGGCCCG
Organism: Micromonospora sp. CV4; assembly: GCF_003667455.1. Lineage (NCBI taxonomy): Bacteria > Bacillati > Actinomycetota > Actinomycetes > Micromonosporales > Micromonosporaceae > Micromonospora > Micromonospora sp. CV4. The sequence goes on from NZ_RCVI01000223.1 coordinate 15,693, forward strand.
ACGGAGTCCGGGGAACCGGGGAAGATCCGCTCCACCTGCACCACCAGCCGGGCGTCACCGACCACCGTCATGTCGCCCCGCAACAGGGCGGCCAGGCCGTGCTCGCGGCCCGTGGCGATGTCCTCGAAGAGCGCCGGGCTGGTCCCGATGACCGTGTCGGCCTCCCGGTCCTCCTGACTCACGTTCAGCCGGCCGTGGTCGATCCTCAGCAGCCAGTGCCGGGTCTGCGCCCCCTCGTGCAGGTCGATGCGCAGTGTCCCGGAGGTCTTCGCCAGCCGGGGTTCGTACCCCCGCCGGGTCAGCTCCTCGAAGAACCTCGTGGTCGCGTCCACCATCGGGTCCACTCCTCCCCCAGTTGCGCCGCCCGGAATCCCGCCACGCTCGCGTGGCACGCGTTGCACGTCCCCGCACGGGTCCCCGCCGGCGCTCCGGTCAACCTCGCCCGGATCGGGTGAGCGGGCGGGAGGTGTCGGACCGGGCGGGTAGCGTGCCGGACACGAGGGTGGGAGCGACGGGACGTCCGTGACGGAGGGGCACATGGCGGCGCAGGCGCCACAGGTCGACCGGCGGCAGGTCCTCGCCTACCGGGTGGCGGCCCAGCAACTCGACCGCTCCGGCGGCCCGCGTCCGGGTGATCTGGCCGTGCTGTCCCTCGGTGTGCAGGACACGCCGTACGGCGCGGCCCGACAGGCGCTGGCGGCACGCGGCGCCACCGGGTCGGACGACCGGCTGGAGCTGGTGTGGTCGATGCGCGGCGCACCGCACCTGCACCGGCGTACCGAGCTGCCGACCCTGGCCGCGAAGCTCTGGCCGCTCAGTGACGCCGACGCCACCCGCCGGATCCCCGGGCAGATCGGTGCGGGGGCACGGCTCGGGCTGACGGCGTTCCGGGCCACCGCCGAGGCGTTCCAGGCGGTGGTCACCACCGAGCTGGAGCGCGGCGTGGTCAGCCGCGCGGTCTCCGACCGGGTGCCCGCCGAGCTGACCTACGACTGCCGGGCGTGCCAGGCGCGGCATATCTCGGGTTCGGTGTTCCAGCAGGCCGGGCTCGCCGGCGGGGTGCGCCTCGTGGTCTCCGGCCGGGCCGCCCGGCTCGCCCCGCTGCCCGACTGGCCCGGCCCACCCGCCGCCGCGGCACACACCGCCGAGCTGGTCGCGACCTATCTGCGGCTGCTCGGCCCGGCCACCCCGGCCGACGCGGCCGGCTTTCTCGGCACCACCGCCACGGAGCTGCGCCAGGTCTGGCCGTCCGGCCTGGTCGAGGTGCGGGTCGACGCCCGGGCCGCCTGGCTGCCGGCCGACGCCCTCGACGCCTTGACCGGCGCGCCGGCGCCCCGCCTGGTGCGGCTGCTGCCACCCGGCGACCCGCTCCTCGCCGGCCGTGACCGTGACCTGCTGGTGCCGGTCCGGGAGCACCAACGGCAGCTGTGGCGGGCGATCGGCAATCCGGGCGCGCTGCTGGTGGACGGCGAGGTGGTCGGCACCTGGCGGGCGCGGCAGGCCGGAAAGGGGCGGTTGGAGCTGACCGTCCAGGCGTTCTCGGCGCTGTCCGCCCGGGTCCGGCGGGAGATCGACGCCGAGGCGGTGACGGTCGCCGCCGCTCGGGCCGCCACCGACGTGCGGGTCCGGGTCGAGCCGACCTGACCGCGTCTCGTGCACCGGCCGGCGCGACGCCGGCCCTCCCGCGAGGGGAGAGCCGGCGCGCCCGCGGCGGACGGTCAGTTGTTCGGGTCGTCGGCGCTGATGTCAGCCAGCACCGACTGCGGTTCACGCTCGACCGCGAGGTCGCCCATCGAGACGAGGCCGACCAGGCGCCCGTCGTCAATGACCGGCAGCCGGCGTACGGCGTAGGTGCGCATCAGGTCCGCGGCGGCGACCGCGTCGTCGTACTGGCTCACCGTGACCACATCACGGGTGGTGATCTGGTTCAGTCGGGTCGAGCCCGGGTCCATGTTCTCCGCGACACCCCGGACCGTGATGTCCCGGTCCGTGACGATGCCGACCACGCTGTCGCCGTCGGTCACCACCACGTCGCCGATCGCGCTGTCACGCATCTCCTGCGCGGCCGCGATGAGTGTGTCGTTGCCGTCCATCGTCACCAACCGGGTCGTCATGAACTCTCCGACCGTTGTCATGGTGCTCCCCTCTCGGTGTCGGCACGGCCCGTCTACCCGCCGCCCGGGGCGGGGTAACGCCGACGGCCGGCCCGGCAGCTGTCCCCGGCGGCCCCGCCGGCGCCGCACGGCGGGCGGTGCGATCCGGGTCCGCCGCCTACGGTGGGCGGATGACGACGGGCGAGTCCGAGCTGCGAGGGCTGGTGACCGGCAGCGGATGGATGATCCGGGCGCTGACCGTGGTACGCGACTCCGGCCTGCCCGACGCCTGGATCGGCGCGGGCGCCCTGCGCGACCTGGTCTGGGGTGAGCGGTACGGCGACGGGTTCGACCCGACGACGGTCCGGGACGTGGACGTGGTCTTCTTCGACCCGACGGAGCTGAGCCGGGAGGCCGACGACCGGGCGACCGCGCGACTGACGGCGGCCTGGTCGGAGCCGCCCTGGCAGGCGCGCAACCAGGCGGCGGTGCACACCTGGTACGCGGCGAAGTTCGGCGGCGACCCGATCACGCCGTACCGCAGCGTGGCCGAGGCGGTCGCCACCTGGCCGGAGTACGCCACCGCCGTGGCGGTACGGCTGGACCGGGCCGACCGGTTGGTGGTCTGCGCCCCGTACGGCCTGGCGGATCTCCTGGGCGGGGTCTGGCGGCACAATCCCGCCCGGGTGGACATCGCGCACTCCCGGCAGCGGCTGGCGCGGCATCGTCCAGCGCAGCGGTGGCCCGGGGTGACCGTCGTCGAGCCGGGCTGAACGCCGGCGGTCGACCCAGCGTCAGCCGCGGGGCGGCATGCCGTAGATGCGCTCAACGTGCAGGCGCAGCACAATTCGTTGCTCGTCGACCATGGCCCGGCGGTAGTCGTCCCAGTCCGGGTGTTCGCCGCCGACGGACCGGTAGAGCCCCACCAGCTCCTCGACGGTCGCGTCGCCCGATTCGGTGGCCGGCGGCGTCAGCTCGGCGCGGCCCTCGACCACCGCGTACGCCCAGCCGTCCTCGCTGCCGACGTGGAAGCTGGCCCGCGGGTCCCGGCGCAGGTTGGCGGTCTTGGCCCGACCGTCGGTGACGGACACCCGGATCAGGCCCGCGTCGCGGTCGAACGAGTAGAGCACAGTGGACAGCTGCGGCCGCCCGTCGCGTTTGATCGTGGCGAGCACGCCCATCGAGCGGCCGGCGATCAGGTCCGTCAACGCCTGCTGGGTCCGGTCATCCGGCACGGCATCCTCCAGGTGGCAGGTCGGCTTCGTTCATCCAAGCACGACCAGCCGACTCCCGCCTCGGCCCACACGGACTCCGGGCCCCCGCCGGCGGTCGGCGGGGGCCCGGGGGGACGGCGACGGTCAGCGACGCTCGGCGGCGACCAGCTCGGCGATCTGCACGGCGTTGAGCGCGGCGCCCTTGCGCAGGTTGTCGTTGGAGCAGAACAGCGCCAGACCGTACTCGACGGTCTCGTCGGCGCGGATCCGTCCGACGTAGGTCGGGTCCTGCCCGGCCGCCTGCAACGGCGTCGGCACGGCGGTCAGCGCAACCCCCGGCGCGTCCGCGAGCAGCTCGTGGGCGCGCTGCGGGGTGAGCGGCCGGGCGAACCGGGCGTTGATCTGGAGCGAGTGACCCGTGAAGACCGGCACCCGGACGCAGGTGCCGGAGACCTTCAGGTCGGGGATCTCCAGGATCTTGCGGCTCTCGTTGCGCAGCTTCTGCTCCTCGTCGGTCTCGAACGAGCCGTCGTCGACGATCGAACCGGCCAGCGGCAGCACGTTGAAGGCGATCGGCTCGGCGAACGAGCGCGGCGCGGGGAACTCCACGGCCGACCCGTCGAAGGCGAGTCCCGAGGCGTGCTCGGCGACCTTGCGGACCTGCTCGTCCAGCTCGGCGACGCCGGCCAGCCCGGCGCCGGAGACCGCCTGGTAGGTCGAGACGACCAGGCCGACCAGGCCCGCCTCGGCGTGCAGCGGACGCAGCACCGGCATGGCGGCCATCGTGGTGCAGTTGGGGTTGGCGATGATGCCCTTCGGGCGGTCGGCGACGGCCTGCGGGTTGACCTCGGCGACCACCAGCGGCACCAGCGGATCCATCCGGAACGCCGAGGAGTTGTCGATCACCACGGCGCCGGCCTCGGCGACCCGTGGGGCCAGTTCGAGCGAGGTGCCCTTGCCGGCCGAGAAGAGCACGACGTCCAGCCCCGAGTAGTCCGCGGTCGCGGCGTCCTCGACGGTCACCTCCCCGTCGCGCCACGGCAGCGTACGCCCGGCGGACCGCGCCGAGGCGAACAACCGCACCTGTTCCGCCGGGAACTCCCGCTCCGCCAGCACCCGCCGCATCACGCCACCGACCTGGCCGGTGGCCCCCACAATGCCGATCCTCATGCCCGCGAGGCTACCC
>NZ_RCVI01000151.1:0-20114 GCF_003667455.1 Micromonospora sp. CV4
CGAACGGGCCGGCCGCCCCGTTGGCAGCCATTTCGTTGGCGGCCGGCCCGTTCGTGTGCGCCGGGTCCGGCACCGGTGTGCCGGTCGGTCGGGCGGACGGGGCGTCGGCGGTGAGCGGGGCGGTGAGTGAACGGCTGCGGCCGGCGCGCTGCCGTGCCCAGGCCCCGGGCCAGCCGCCGGTCGGGGCCGGATGGCGCGGCGTCCAGCCCGGCCGGGTCGGGGCCGGCTGGCGGCTCGGTGGTGATCAGGTCGGTGGGGATCAGCACCACGGCGGTCACCCCGCCCTTGCCGGACGGGCGCAGCCGCACCCGTACCCCGTGCCGGGCGGCCAGCCGGGCCACCACGAAGAGACCGAGGCGGGCGCTCTGCGCCGGGTCGAACTCGGGCGAGCTGGCCAGCCGGACGTTGGCGCTCTCCAGCGCCGCGGCGGACATCCCCAGCCCCTGGTCGGTGATCTCCAGCGCGTACCCGTTGGCCACCTGCTCCCCGGTGACGGTGACCCGGGTGTCCGGCGGCGAGAAGGCGGTGGCGTTCTCGATCAGCTCGGCGAGCAGGTGGATGACGTCGCCGACGGCCCGGCCCAGCACTCCGGCCGGCTGCACGGCGGTGATGTCCACCCGGTCGTACGCCTCGACCTCGGAGCTCGCGCCCCGGATCAGGTCGACCATCGCGACCGGATTGCGCCAGCCGCGGCCCGGCGCGGAGCCGGCGAGGATGACCAGGTCCTCGGCGTGTCGACGGAGCCGGGTGGCCAGGTGGTCCACCTGGAACAGCTCGGCGAGTTCGTCCGGGTCCTCGGCGCGCCGCTCCATGCGGTCCAGCAGGTGCAACTGCCGGTGCACCAGGCTCTGGCTGCGCCGGGCGATGTTGAGGAAGACCTCGTTGAGCCCCCGGCGCAGGGTGACCTCGTCCACCGCGGCCTGCACCGCGGTGCGCTGCACCTCGGTGAAGGCGCGCCCGACCTCGCCGATCTCGTCGTGGCCGTATTCCAGCGGGGGCGCCTCCCGGGCGACATCGACCTGCTCACCCCGGCGTAGCCGGGTCACCACGTCCGGCAGCCGGTGCTCGGCCAGCTCCAGCGCGGCGGTGCGGACGCCGCTGAGCCGTCGGACCAGCGTGCGGCCGACCCGCAGCGCCACGAGCACCGAGATCACCACGGCGATGAGCCCGAGCACTCCGGCTGCGGCCAACCGGACCAGGATCCGGACCGCCATCGGCACCGAGCGGTCGGTGAGCCCGTCGGCCTCGGCCAGCTCGAAGTCGCGGAGCTGCTGCTGCACCGCGTCGTGGCTGGCCTGCCAGGCCGCCGCGTCCACCGGTGGCCGGCCGGACCGGTTGGCCACGACCAGCGCGTCCTGCATGGCGCGGAGGCGGGTGAACGCGGCGCCCTCGGTCAACCGCTGGTACCCGGCCCGAGCGGCCTCGGGCAGGTCGGCCACCGCGCTCTCGGTGAGCCACCGCTGGTTGCCGATGGCCTGCACGAGCTGGGTGTGCTCCCCCTCGGCGAACCGGCCCGCCGCCAGCGCGCCGGCCAGCAGCGCGTCGGCCTGGCCGAGCAGCTCCCGCGAGCGGCCCAGCGCGGTGAGAGCCAGCGCCTGCCGGTTGAGGTCGGGCTCAGCCAGGTTCGCCATGCCGGCGAACGCCTGGAAGGCCGACGAGACCATGCCGCTGTAGAGCCCGATGGCGCCGGCCCGGTCCACCTTGCGGTCGTCGATGAAGTCCCGGCCGGCCGGCAGGGCCGCGAGGGCCGTGACCAGCTGGTCGACCCGGGCGTCGAGCAGGTCGTCGGCGGCGTCGCGCAGCTCCTCCCCGTCGACCCGGCGGCGCAGCTCGGCGACCGCCCGATCGGTACGCTGCCGCTGCTCGGCCAGGGCTGGCAGCTCCGTGGTGCCGGCGAGCTGCACCACCGAGAGCCGGCGTTCGCGTTGCAGCTCGGTGACCACGGTCTCGCCGGGGCGGCCCAGGTCGTACAGCAGGGTGCGGGCGGAGAGCAGATCCAGGGCGGGACCGAAGGTCAGCGTGGTGGCGAAGATCCACAACGCCAGTAGCGCGGTCACCGGCGCGACGACCAACGCGGTCAGCTTCGAGCGGATCGGCCAGTCGCGGGTTCTCATCAGACCTCGCCCGTGCAGGGGTGGCAGGAGGGGCGCCGGCACCGCCGGGCAACGCGCCGGCCGGCTGCGCCCGGCCACGAGGCCGGGCACCGGCGCGGGCGCCTTGGGCAGGATACGTAATCGCGAGGCGTTGCACTACTGCCTGTCGCGCCAACATGGACGCTCCGAAATGCGCTGGGCCCGGTACGACGAGCGCCCCACCGTGAACCGGTGGGGCGCTCGGGGTGGTGCGTACGGGTCAGGCGTCGGCGGCGATGCCGAGCCCCTCGGCGACCCGCCGGCCGTAGTTCTCGTCGCACTGACTGAAGTGCCAGACCATCTTCTCCTGGATGTGCTTGTCGCACTGGGCCAGCAGCGTGGTCAGGTTCAGGATCAGGTCGTCGCGCTCGGAGTCCGCCATCTCGCGGAAGCGCCGGCCGGCCTGGGAGTAGTTGTTCTGCCGCTCGATCGGGGCCTTCATGACCTGCCCCGAGACGAACGGGCGGTACTCCCGGTAGGACTCGTCGGCCTCCTGGAGACCGGCGACCGAGGACGGCTCGAAGTTGATGTGCGGGTTGCCGCCCCGGTTGTCCACGCCGTACGACATCTGGCCGCCACCCTGGTTGGTGCTGACCTGGACGTCCTCGCGCGGCCGGTTGACCGGCAGTTGGAGGTAGTTCGGGCCGACCCGGTAGCGCTGGGTGTCCGAGTAGGAGAACGTGCGCCCGATGAGCATCTTGTCGTCGGAGAAGTCGATGCCGTCGACCAGCACACCGGTGCCGAACGCGATCTGCTCGTTCTCGTTGTGGTGGTCGGTGATGTTGCGGTTGAGCGTCATCATGCCCACCGGCAGGTAGGGGAACTGCTCCTCCGGCCAGATCTTGGTGTCGTCGAGCGGGTCGAAGTCCAGCTCCGGATGCTCGTCGTCGCTCATGATCTGCACGTTGAGCTCCCACTGCGGGTACTCGCCGCGCTCGATCGCCTCGTAGAGATCCTTGGAGGCGTGGCCCAGTTCGGTGGCCTGGATCGCGTCCGCCTCGGCCTGGGTCAGGTTGTGCTCGCCCTGCTGGGTCATCCAGTGGAACTTGACCAGCACGCCCTCGCCCCGGTCGTTGACCAGACGGTAGGTGTTGACCCCGGAGCCCCGCATGGTGCGGTAGTTCTGCGGAATGCCGTACGGGGAGAAGAGCCAGGTCAGCATGTGCATCGACTCCGGGGTGTTCGACATGAAGTCGAAGATCCGGTTCGGCTCCTGGCGGAAGGTCACCGGGTCCGGCTTCAGCGCGTGGATCACGTCGGGGAACTTGATCGCGTCGCGGATGAAGAAGACCTGGAGGTTGTTGCCCACCATGTCCCAGTTGCCGTCCTCGGTGCGGAACTTGACCGCGAAGCCGCGCGGGTCGCGGGCGGCCTCGGAGGAGTCCCGGCCGCCGATGACGGTGGAGAACCGGATGGTGACCGGCGTCTTCGTGCCCCTGGTCTGGAACAGCTTGGCGCGGGTGTACGTCGCCGCCGGTTGGTCACCGATCGTCCCGTACGCCTCGAACTCGCCGTGCGCGACGAAACCGCGCGCGTGCACGACGCGCTCCGGGATCCGCTCCCGGTCGAAGTGGCTGATCTTCTCCAGGAAGTGGTAGTTCTCCAGCGTGGCGGGGCCGCGCGAACCGACCGTCCGCTGCTGCTGGTTGTTGTGCACGGGGTGGCCCTGCCGGGTGGTGAGGATCGGCTTGCTGGCCTGTGGGTCGCTCATCGCTCTCCTCCAGTTGGGTGGTACGGCGCGGGCCGGCGTCACTCCACCCAAGCGCGTTTTCTGGAACGAGTCAAGTTTTGACCTGACCCCGTGCTGTGGCCCTCGTCATCGCATGATCGGGAGCACGTACCTGCGACACCGGACACGGACTGTTGAGGAAAGTCCTCCGGATCGGGATTGGCGATCAGTGCGCGGAGGGAATACGGGGTGACGAAGGAGGAGCCATGTCGCCCACGCAGATAATCGTCATCGTGCTCGTCGTGCTGGTCATCGTCGCGGCACTGGCCGTGGCCGTCCGGGCGCTCGGCCGACGCCGCGCGCTGCGCAGCCGTTTCGGGCCGGAGTACGACCGGGTGGTGGCGGAGCAGGACAGCCGGTCCGCCGCGGAGCGCGAGCTGCGCGACCGGGAACGCCGGCACGCCGAGCTCACGCTCACGCCGCTCACCCCGGAGTCCCGGGCCCGCTACGCCGCCGCCTGGGAGGAGCTTCAGGTCCGTTTCGTCGACTCGCCGAGCGACACCGTGGGCGACGCGGATGAGCTGGTCACCCGGCTCATCGAGGAGCAGGGCTATCCGACCGGGGACTTCTCCGACCAGATCGCCCATCTCTCCGTCGAGCACGCCCGCACGCTGACCAACTACCGGGACGCGCACGAGATCCACCTGCGCAACTCCCGGGGCGAAGCCAGCACCGAAGAGCTGCGCCAGGCGGTCGTGCACTACCGGGCGCTCTTCGCCGACCTGCTCGGTGAGGAGCCGGTCGGAAACCGCCCGCCCGAACAGCGCCACCCGGACACCCCGCACGACGCCACGAGCCGCTGAGGAGGCCACCGAATGCCCCAGGAAGAGCAGCAGGTGAGCAACGACCATCCGGAGGCCGTCCGGTCCGCGCCGGTCGCGGTGCCGCCGGCCGGAGATCGGGCCGGTCGCGCGGACGTGCCCGAGGACGCCCTCGACGACCGGGGCACCTTCGACGACCCGTCGACCGCCGATGACCGGACCGACGAGGGCCGGTTCCAGGAGCCCGGGCCGCTGCCGACCGTCTTCGGCGCCACCACGGTGGCCGATGCCGTGGCGGCATCGGCGTTGGCCAGCCCGCGCCCGCAGGACCAGCCGGACCCCCGGGCCGAGCGGACCGCCGAGCCCGGCGACGGCGCCGAGGACGGCGAGCGTGAGGGTCTGCGCGCCGACCCCACCGCCGAACTGCACCGCCGGAACACCGATCCGGAGACCGATGATGCCCGTGCCGACGCGGACACCTCCACGCGGACCGTCGCCCCGCCGGGCAGCACGGACGGTGGGCCCGAGCGGCGCGGTGATCTGACCCCGCCGGGCGGCGATCGGAACCCGGCCGCCTACGGCAGCGCCACGCCGGAGATGGTCGACCCGGACGCCGTCTCGCCGGACGCCGACCCGGTGCTCTCCGCCGGCGCCGGCGCCTCGCTGGAGTCGGCCGGCACGTCGCGACCCGCCGGGTCGACCGTGGCGGCCGAGCCGGCCACGCTCCTGGACGCGGACGCGGCACAGCGTTTCCGGGACCGGTGGCGGGACGTCCAGCTGCGCTTCGTGGACGATCCGCAGGCCGCTGCCGGGGAGGCGCAGTCGCTGGTCGAGGAGGCCATCCAGGCGCTCGCGTCGGCGCTCGCCGCGCAGAAGAACGAGCTGGGCGGATGGCAGGACGCCGGCTCGGCGGACACCGAGCAGCTGCGGATGGCGGTGCGCCGCTACCGGGACTTCCTGGACCGCGTGCTGGGTCGCTGAGCGACACACCACGGGCACCCCGGCCAGCCGGCCGGGGTGCCTCCGCGCGCCCGGCGGTCACCACCGCCGGCCACCCGCCTGATCGACTCCGCTGGAGGCCGCCCGAGCAGGCCTGAACTCCGCACGGCTCGGCACCAGGCGTGAAATCGCCCGGTCGGGGTAATAGGGCGCGCGCGCACCGAACGGGCGGATGAGGGGTGACGGGTGATGGACGACGGCGGCGGTCTTCGGCTCAACATGAACGGCCTGGACTACCTCATCCTGGCCCTGTACTTCGTCACCGTCCTCGGGGTCGGCTTCGCCGCCCGACGGGCCATCCGCACCAGCGTCGACTTCTTCCTCTCCGGCCGGTCCCTGCCGGCCTGGGTGACCGGGCTCGCCTTCGTCTCCGCGAACCTGGGCGCGCTGGAGATCATCGGGATGGCGGCGAACGGCGCCCAGTACGGCGCGATGACGGTCCACTACTACTGGATCGGCGCGGTGCCGGCGATGGTCTTCCTGGGCATCGTGATGATGCCCTTCTACTACGGATCCAAGGTCCGCAGCGTGCCGGAGTACCTGCGGCTGCGGTTCAACCGCCCCACCCACCTGCTGAACGCGCTCAGCTTCGCCGTCGCCCAGGTGCTGATCGCCGGCGTGAACCTGTACGCGCTGGCCCTGGTGATGCAGGCCCTGCTCGGCTGGCCGCTCTGGACCGCGATCGTGGTCGGCGCCGCGATCGTGCTGGCGTACATCACCATCGGCGGGCTGTCCGGGGCGATCTACAACGAGGTGCTCCAGTTCTTCGTCATCCTGGCCGGCCTCATCCCGGTCACCGTGATCGGCCTGGTCAAGGTGGGCGGGGTGTCCGGGCTGATGGACGCGGTCCGCGACTCCAAGCTCGGGGAGGCGGGCCTGCACGCCTGGCAGGACACCGGCACCACCGCCAACCCGCTCGGCGCGCACTGGATCGGCATCGTCTTCGGCCTCGGCTTCGTGCTCTCGTTCGGCTACTGGACGACCAACTTCGCCGAGGTCCAGCGGGCGCTGTCGGCGAAGAACATGAGCGCCGCCCGGCGTACGCCGATCATCGCCGCGTACCCGAAGCTGTTCATCCCTCTGGTCACGGTCATTCCCGGCCTGGTGGCCCTGGTGACGGTGAAGGGTCTCGGCGCGGAGAGCGGCGACCTGCAGTACAACAACGCGATCCCGCTGCTGATGCGCGACCTGCTCCCCAACGGCGTGCTCGGGGTGGCGGTCACCGGCCTGCTGGCCTCGTTCATGGCCGGCATGGCGGCCAACGTGAGCGGCTTCAACACCGTCTTCACCTACGACATCTGGCAGGCGTACATCCGTCGCGACCGGTCGGACGAGTACTACCTGCGGATCGGCCGGTGGGCGACGGTCGGGGCCGTGGTGATCGGCATCGGCACCGCGTTCATCGCGGCCGGGTTCAGCAACATCATGAACTACATCCAGGCGCTCTTCTCCGTCTTCAACGCGCCGCTGTTCGCCACCTTCATCATCGGCATGTTCTGGAAGCGGATGACCGCGCTGGCCGGCTTCTGGTCGCTGCTGCTGGGCACCCTGGTGTCGCTGAGCCTCTACCTGCTCTACAAGGGCGGCGTGGTCCACTTCAACTCCGACCTGGAGGAGAGCTTCTGGGGCGCCGGCCTCGCGTTCGCCACGGCGGTGGTGGTCGCCGCGATCATCACCCCGCTCACCGCACCGAAACGCGACGAGGAGTTGCGTGGGCTGGTCTACGGCATGGGCGGTGTCGACCTGAAGGGCGACGTGCTCGCGGGCGACGCCGCCTGGTACCGCTCCCCCGTGCTGCTCGGCGTGATCGCGGTCGCGCTGGCCGCCCTCTTCTACATCCCGGTCTTCTAGGAAAGGGGTCGGCAGATGGACAACCAGGGCCAGCCGGCACAGGACCCGCTGATCGACGAGGCGCAGGAGGAGCAGCGCCGCTCGGCCGCCGCGCGGCTGTTCGACATCCGCCGCGTGATCGGTGGTCTGTTCGTGGCGTACGGGGTCATCGTGACGCTGATCGGCGTCTTCGACAGCCGGGCCGAGATCGACAAGGCCGAGGGCGTGCGGATCAACCTGTGGGCCGGCCTGGTGATGCTCGCCTTCGGCCTGTTCATGCTGCTCTGGCAGTGGCTGCGCCCGGCCGAGCCACCCGCTCCGAACGAGAAGGATCCCGGTAGCTGACCGACCGCGTACCCACCCGGTGGGCGTGGGGCATGGGCGCGGCCCGAGAGGGTACGCGAGGGGGATCAGGCAACGTGTCGGACACAGGAGGCAGCACCATGACCGATCGCGACCGCCGACCGCCGCTGGAGGAGAGCCCGGAGATGGCCGCCGCGGCGGACGATGACAGCACCGTTCCGCAGCTGCGAACCGGGGGCGGCCCGGACCAGGACACCCCGGCGTTCGGCGAGCCCCGCACCCGTCCGGACGACCTCGCGCCCGACACCGACGACCTGCTCGGCGATCCGTACGCCGCCGGCACCGGGGCGACCGGAACGGGCACCGGCGCCGGCCCGGACAACATCCGCACCGGCGCGGAACAGCCCTGGGAGCCGGAGGACCTGGTGATGGCCCGCGGGCAGGACCTCACCCCGGAGAACCTGGACCGGGCCCGCCGCGATCTGGCCGAGCAGGGCCGGGCGGCGATCGAGCGCACCGTGCCCTGAGCAGGGCGCACGAGGGGGTCCCCGATCCGACCGGGATGGTCGGACCGGGGACCCGGGGAACCTGCCGCCGGCAGTGCCTCACCTACCGCCGGCGGCGGGTGGGTGCGGGAGCCCGGTCAGAGCGCCGGGTACGCGTTGCGCATCAGCTCCTGGAACTGGGCGGAGAACCACGCGCCGGAGATCGGCGCGTTGGGCAGGGCGCCCGTGGCGCTGTTGCCGTTGCGGGCGTTACCGGTGTACGTCGGGTCGCACATCCGGTCGAAGCCCTTGCCCTCGTCGTTCGGGATCAGCTCGCTGGAACCGTCCGACTCGCCCGGAGGCTTCACCCAGACGTACGCGTCGATGCCCGGCTCGGGAGCCGACCTGGGCCGCTCGCCGAGGCCCGCACCGGACTGGTTGCACCAGTTGCCGGCGTGGATCCGACGGTCGATCCGACCACCGTTGACGTAGGTGTCGACGCTGGTCGTGGCGCCCGGTCCGGTGGGTCGGGCGGTGCCGCCCCAGCCGTTGCGGGAGGTGTCGATCAGCATGCCGATGTTGGCGTCGAAGCCGACCTGGACCAGCTTCTGTCGGAACGCCTGGGCGAACGACAGCTCGTCGACGTAGAAGTTCCAGTCGATCCACTTCGACTGTCGCACCGACGTGCCGTTAACCGTGTCAGTGATCTTGACGTACGGCTCACGCAGCGCCGAGTAGTTCGCCGTGTTGACGATGAAGCCGTGCACGTTGGCCACCGTGCTGCCGGAGGCGACCGCGGCGGTCTTCAGGAGATCGGCGGTCGGGCCGAAGTTGGTGTCCCAGCCGATCCAGCCGTGGTGCGCGGCGTCGATGTAGTTGTAGACGTTGCCGAGCGTGCCCAGCTTCGCCAGGGCGTAGCCGACGCCGTTGACGTACGCGCCGTTGGCCTTGACCGTGTCGCACATCGCCGTGCCGCCGGCCTGGCCGGAGGTGTTGGTCACCAGGTTGGGCAGCGAGTCGATCTCGATGATGTTGATGATGCGAATGTTCCGGTACTTCGGGTCGGCCTGGATCGCGGCGATCGGGTCGATGTACTCGGCCTTGTACCTGGGCAGGTCGTTCGGGCCCAGCTCACCGTTGGAGGCGAGCGCGGCGCAGTCCCGGCCCGGCAGGTTGTAGATCACGAACTGGATGTAGCCGGCACCCTGGCGCAGCGCCTCCTCCAGGTGGTCCCGCACTCCGAACGCGCCGTTGGAGCTGCTGTCCGGGGTGCCGTTGATGGCGGCGATCCGGTCCAACCACACGGCGGTCGGGTTGTTCGAGATCCGGCTGCCGCCCGGCTCGGCGTCCGCCTTGGCCTTCCACTCGGGGTTCACGTATCCCCGGACCCCGGCGTACGGGTTGTCCACCTTGCTGCCGGTGGGAGGCGGCGTGGTCGGCGGGGTGGTGCCACCGTTGCAGGTCACCCCGTTGAGGGTGAACGAGGTCGGCTTCGGGTTGCTGCCGCTCCACGCGCCGTTGAAACCGATGCTGGTCGACGCGCCGGTGGCGAGGGTGCCGTTGTACGACAGGCTCCGCGCGGTGACCTGGCTGCCGGACTGGGTGAACTCGGCCGACCAGCCCTGCTGCACCCGCTGACCGGAGTTCGGGAAGGTCCACCCGAGTGTCCAACCGTTGATCGGGTCACCGACGTTCTTGATGGTGATGCTCGCGGTGAAGCCGCCGGGCCACTCGTTCGCCGAGTAGGCGATGTCGCACTGGGTCGCGGCCTGCGCCGCGGTGACGGGGATCGTCACCAACCCGCCGGCGACCAGGACACCCGCGCCGGCGAGCGCAAGGGCCCGGCGTGGGCCGGACAGCCTTCTCCACACATTCATGCCACTGATCTCCTTGGGCGAGACCGGGCCCGCGTACGGCCCGGCGAGACGGCCCGGTAGGCGTCCTGGACGGACGGCCTCCGGCGCCAACGGGATTCTTCGGGGGTGCCCGACCCGGACGGGCGGTGGTGGTGGTGACCGACCGGCAGGCGGTCGGTCGGCGGCGGGATGTCGTCCGGCGGACCGGATGCCCTCGACTCCCCTGCCTGCGCGGTGTGGCTCCCCGAACCGCGTGCGCCGATTCTTGCATGGGAGCGCTTCCATGGCAATGGCTCGATGCGTTCCGGCGGCGGCGCCCGACCCGAGTCGGACGATACCGCCGAGAGAGCGCGACCGGCACGAGCGGAACCGGGCCGCCGGTACCGGATGGCCCGACCGGGCCGGCACAGCGGGCGCGGAACGCCTTGGGTCACCCGTCACGCTCCCACACGGCGTTCGACGGAGTGAAAGCCGCTTAGCACCCCTTCGCCACTTACCAACGGTAAAGGTCAAAACACGAATGTTTCCCTTCATAGTTCATGAAACGGTCTAACGTCGGTCTTAGCTCGGTTGTCGCCGGGCTCAGGACAACAGGGATGGAGTGACGCAGGTCATGGCTAAGAAGATGCTCGGGAAGGTCGTTGCGGGCGCCGCGCTCGGCGGTGCGGCGCTCCTGGTGTTCACGCCTGGGATCGCGTTCGCGGACGGGCACCACGACGGTGGCAAGGACCGTGAGGGCAAGGTTTTCGCCAAGCCGCACGTCGTCAAGGCTGGCGAAGAGGTCAAGCTCCTCGAGATCTGCCCGGATCGCCAGGAGCACGCGTTCGTGTGGTCCAAGGTCACCGGCAAGGTCAAGCTCAAGCCGGTGCACGACGACCGGGGCGACGACCGCGGCGAGTGGAACAAGGAGGAGAACTCCTCCGGCCACGACGACAAGAACAAGGACGAGCACGGCAAGGACGACAAGAACAAGGACGAGCACGGCAAGGACGACAAGAACAAGGACGAGCACGGCAAGGACGACAAGGGCAAGGACCAGAACGGCAAGGACGAGCACAGCAAGGACGACCAGAACAAGGACGAGAACGGCAAGGACGAGCACGGCAAGGACGACAAGGGCAAGGACGACAAGGGCAGCTACGAGAACGGCGGCCAGGGTGGCGGCGCTGCCGCCGACGCCAACCGCGACGAGGACCGCAAGGACGAGGACCGCAAGGACGAGGACAAGAAGGACTGGAAGGGCGAAGAGCACGGCCAGGACGCGGAGAACAGCGGCGACAAGAAGGACTGGGAGTCCAAGGACGAAGGCAAGAAGGACTGGGAGTCCAAGGGCCACGACGAGTACGGCTCGGACGAGCGCGGCTCGGACGAGTACGGCTCCGACGAGTACGGCTCGGACAAGGGCTGGGAGTCCAAGGAGAACGGCTCCGACGAGTACGGCTCGGACGAGCGCGGCTCCGACGAGTACGGCTCCGACGAGTACGGCTCCGACGAGCGCGGCTCGGACGAGTACGGCTCCGACGAGCGCGGCGACTACGGCAAGGACAGCCGGGACGAGTACGGCTCGGACGAGCGTGGCGACAACGGCAAGGACAGCCGGGACGAGGACCGCTGGGAGAACAAGCGGGACTTCGTCTACTACGGCGAGGCCAAGGTCGACAAGGACGCCCGCCCGGGTCGCTACGAGCTCAAGGGCTCGTGCGGCGAGGGTGAGCTCGTCGTGCTGCCCCACGGCGGGGTCGACGGTGGTGACGGTGGCGCGAGCACCGGCACCGACCGTGGCCTGGCCACCGGTGGGGCGAGCCTGCTCGGCGCTGCCGCGCTGGGCGGGATCGTGCTGATGCGTCGTCGGCGGACCGATGGTTCGCTCGTCTGACGTGACGACGACACGGGCCGGCGGCCGTCACGGGAAACCGTGGCGCGCCGCCGGCGCGGTCGTCGTCGTCACCCTGGCCATGATCGGCGCTGGCATGATCGGCGCCTCGCTGAAGACCACGCCCTCTCCCCGCCCGCCGCAGCCGCTGGCCCAGGCCGGTCCCGAGGTCACCGGGCCGGCAGTCACCGGCACGGACGTCCCGCCGGTCGACGGCGAACCCGCCGCCGACGGGGATGTTCCGGCGGGATTGGCGCGGTCCGCACCGACCAGCATCGAGATCCCCAAGATCGGCGTCAACGCGACGATCATGTCGCTGGGCACCAACCCGGACGGCACCGTCCAGGTCCCCCCGCTGGAGCAGGCCGACCAGGCCGGCTGGTACGAGCCGGGCGCGAGCCCCGGCGAGACCGGTAACGCGGTCATCGTCGGGCACGTGGACTCGGCGAAGCTCGGCCCGGCCGTCTTCTTCGACCTCGGCTCTCTCGTCCCCGGCGACACCATCACGGTGCGGCGCGCGGACGGCAAGCCGGTCGCCTTCAAGGTCGACTCGGTGAAGTCGTACCCGAAGACGTCCTTCCCCACCGAGCTGGTGTACGGGCCGAACGACCGACCCGGCCTCCGGGTGGTCACCTGCGGCGGTCAGTTCGACCAGGCCGCCAAGAGCTACCCGGACAACGTGGTCGTCTTCGCCACCCTGGCGGGTTGACCCGCGACAGCGAACGCGGTCCGGCCGGTCGGGGTGACCCGACCGGCCGGACCGCGTCCGGCGTACCTGATCAGGCGGCGGCGGAGGTCCGCACCAGGGTGCGGATCTGGCGCAGCAGCACCGACAGGGCGGCGAGATCCGCCCGCGACTCGTCGAACTCCCCCATCGCCCGGCGCGCCCGGTGGATCGAGGTGGCGTTCGACTGCTCCCACTGCTGCACCCGCTCGTGCGGCGGCAGCTGATCCGGCGTGGAGTCGAGCACCTCCGCGGTGAGCGCGGCCAGCGCGGCGTACAGGTCGTAGCGCAGCGCCATCCGGGCCAACGTCTGCCAACGGTCCTCCCGCGGCAGCAGGGAGATCTTCGACAGCAGCGAGTCCACCCGGAACAGGTCGGAGAGCACGAAGTAGACCGAGGCCACCTCGCCCACGTCCCGCCCGCTGCGGGTCGCGGTCTCCACCACGTCCATCAGGCCGAAGCTGTACATCAGCCGGGTCGCCTGCTCGGCCAGCTCACGGGGCAGCCCACGCTCGGTCATCGAGTCGATGTGCGCCGCGATGGCCTGCCGCTCGGTGCCGTAGAACAAGTCCTCCAGCCCCGGCAGCAGCCGGGTCACCCCGTCGCGCAGCCGGGCGATCTCACCCGGTACGTCGATCGGCGAGCGCCGGTTGGACACGAGCCACCGCACCGCGCGGTCGAGCAGGCGCCGGGTGTCCAGGTAGACGCTGGTCTGCAGCTCCGGCGAGACCTTGTTGTCCAGCGCCTCGACCGCGTCCCACAGCTCACGCAGCCCGAACACCTCGCTGACCACCACGTAGGCCCGGATCACGTCGGCCGCGCTGGCCGCGGTCTCCTCGACCACCCGGAAGACGAACGAGATGCCGCCCCGGTTGATCGCCTCGTTGACCAGCACGGTGGTGACGATGTCCCGGCGCAGCCGGTGCCGGCCCATCCGGTCGGCGAACCGCTCCCGCATCGGGGTCGGGAAGTAGTTGACCAGAACATCGGTCGTCCACTCCTCGTCGGCCAGCCCCTCGGTGAGGATCTCCCGCTCCAGGACGATCTTCACGTAGGCGAGCAGCACCGCGAACTCCGGCGCGGTCAGCCCGGACTCGCTGCGGACCGCCAACTCCTCGTCCGGCGGCAGCGCCTCCAGCGACCGGTCCAACGCACCGGAGCGCTCCAGATCATTGATCATCCGGCGGTGCACCGGGAGCAGCGAGGCGGCCTGGGCCTGGGCGTTGTTGATCGCCCGGGCCTGGTCGTAGTTGTCCCGCAGCACCAGCTCCGCGACCTCGTCGGTCATCTCGGCCAGCAGCTCGTCCCGGGCGGCGGTGGTCAGCTCCCCGTCGGCGACCGCGGTGTTCAGCAGGATCTTGATGTTCACCTCGTGGTCGGAGGTGTCCACACCGGCCGCGTTGTCGATGAAGTCGGTGTAGATCCGGCCACCGGTCAAGGCGTACTCGATCCGGCCGAGCTGGGTCCAACCCAGGTTGCCGCCCTCGCCCGCCACCCGGCAGCGCAGGCTGCGCCCGTCCACCCGGATCGCGTCGTTGGACTTGTCGCCCACCTCGGCGTTGGTCTGGCTCGACGCCTTGACGTAGGTGCCGATGCCGCCATTCCAGAACAGGTCCACCGGCGCGGTCACGATCGCCTTCATCAGCTCCTGCGGCGACATCTGCGTGACGTCGTCGTCCAGGCCGATCGCCGCCCGGACCTGCGGCGTGATCGGGATGGACTTCGCGGTACGCGAGAAGATGCCACCACCGGTCGAGATCAGCTCCGGGTTGTAGTCCTCCCAGGACGACCGGGGCAGCTCGAACAGTCGCCTGCGCTCGGCGTACGAGGTGGCCGCGTCCGGATCGGGGTCCAGGAAGATGTGCCGGTGGTCGAAGGCGGCCACCAGCCGGATGTGCTCGGAGAGCAGCATCCCGTTGCCGAACACGTCACCGGACATGTCGCCGACGCCGACCACCGTGAAGTCCTGGGTCTGGGTGTCCAGGCCCAGCTCCCGGAAGTGCCGCTTGACCGACTCCCAGGCGCCCCGGGCGGTGATGCCCATCCTCTTGTGGTCGTAGCCCGCCGAACCGCCGGAGGCGAACGCGTCGCCCATCCAGAAGTTGTGGGCCTTGGAGATCTCGTTGGCGATGTCGGAGAACGTCGCGGTGCCCTTGTCCGCCGCCACCACCAGGTACGGGTCGTCGCCGTCGTGGCGGACCACGTCGACGGGCGGCACGATCTGCCCGCTGACGATGTTGTCCGTGACGTCCAGCATCGCGCCGACGAACTCCTGGTAGCAGGCGACCGCCTCGTCCCGGTCGCCCGGCTTCTGCTTGAGCACGAAGCCACCCTTGGCGCCCACCGGCACGATCACGGTGTTCTTCACCATCTGCGCCTTGACCAGGCCGAGCACCTCGGTGCGGAAGTCCTCCCGACGGTCGGACCAGCGCAGCCCGCCCCGGGCCACCGGCCCGAACCGCAGGTGCACGCCCTCGAACCGGGGCGAGTAGACGAAGATCTCGAACTTCGGCCGCGGGGCCGGCAGGTCCGGGATGGCCTGCGGATCGAGCTTGAAGGCCACGTACGCCTTCGGCCGCCCGCCGACCGGCTTCTGGTAGAAGCTGGTCCGCAGGGTCGCCTCGATCAGCGTCAGGTACGAGCGCAGGATCCGGTCCTGGTCGAGGCTGGCCACGTCGTCCAGCGCGCCCCGGATCGCCTCGACCAGCTCACCGCTGCGCTGCTGGCGCTGCTCGGCGCTGAGCTCACCCGGCGCGAACCGGGTCTCGAAGAGTTCCACCAGCAGCGCGGCGACCTTCGGGTACGCGATGAAGGTCTGCTCCATGTAGTCCTGCGAGAAGACCGTGCCGGCCTGCCGCAGGTACTTCGCGTACGCCCGCAGCACCACCACCTGTCGCCAGGTCAGCCCGCCGCGCAGCACCAGCTCGTTGAACCGGTCCACCTCGGCCTCGCCGCGCCAGGCCGCCGCGAACGCGTTCTCCACGTGCGGACGTACCTCGGCCAGCTCCTGGTGCCCCTCGGGCAGCATGAGGCCGAAGTCGTAGAGGTAGACCCGGCCGTCGACCCGGTCCACCTCGTACGGGTGCTCGTCGACCACCCGGACGCCGAGCGAGTGCAGCACCGGCAGTACCGCGGAGAGCATCATCGGCTCGCCGTACCGGTAGACCTTGAACCGGACGTCCATGGCCTCGACCAGGTCGGCCCCCGGGACCCGGGTGCCCGGCCGGGGGGCGAGCTGCTTGCGGAACAGGTGCATCTCCAGCTGGCCGGGCTCCTCCAGCAGCTCCAGCTTCGCCAGATCCTTCATCGCCTCGTACGGCGTGTGCCCGTCCTTGTAGCCCTCCGGGAACGCGTCGGCGTACCGGGCGAACAGGTGCTTGGCCTGCTCGTCGCCGAGCTTGCGTTCCAGCACCAGCCGGTAGTCGTCGTCCCAGAGGCGGGTCGCGTCGGCCAGCTCCTCGGCCAGCAGGTCGGCGTCGATGTCGCCGGGCGGCCGGGTCGGGTCGGTGCGGACGATGAAGTGGACCCGGGCCAGCATCGACTCGGTGACCCGGGTGGTGTAGTCCACCCCGACACCGTTCAGCTCGCGCAGCAGGATGTCCTGCATCCGTAGCCGGTTCTGCGTGGTGAACCGGTCCCGGGGCAGGTAGATCAGGCAGGAGATGAACCGCCCGTACGCGTCCCGGCGCAGGAAGACCCGCAGCTGCCGGCGGCCGGCCATCCGCAGCACGCCGATCACCGCGTGGTACAGGTCGTCGGTCTTGATCTGGAACAGCTCGTCGCGCGGGTAGGTCTCCAGGATCTGGAGCAGATCCTTGCCGGAGTGGCTGCGTCGGCTCAGGCCGGAACGGTCCAGGACCTCGGCCACCTTGCGGCGCACCACCGGCAGCTCCCGCACGCTGGTCCGGTACGCGGCGGTGGAGAACAGGCCGAGGAAGCGCCGCTCGCCGATCACGTCGCCGGCCTCGTTGAAGATCTTGAAGCCGATGTAGTCCAGGTACGCCGAGCGGTGCACGGTGGCCCGCGAGTTGGCCTTGGTGATGATGAGCAGGCGCTTCTCCAGCACCTTCTCGTGGGCCTCCGGCGTCATCGAGGACAGCGAACGGGCCTCCGGGGAATCCGACCGCAGGATGCCGAGACCGGTGCCGAGCACCGCCTCCAGCGCCTGGCCGTCGACCACGTCCGAGCCCTCGCCGCCCGGCGCGTCCACCAACCGGTACTCACGGTAGCCAAGGAAGGTGAAGTGGTCCTGGGCGAGCCAGCGCAGCAGCTCCACCGAGTCGGTGATGTCCTTCTCCGGCACCGGCGGGCGGTTGTCGGAGGTTCGCGCGGCGGCCAGTTCGTCGGCCAGGGCCAGGGCGCGCTGGCGCATCTTCGGCCAGTCCTCCACCGCCTCCCGCACGTCGGTGAGCACCCGCTGCAACTCGCGGCGCAGCCGATCCCGCTCGGCCGCGTCCCGGACCGGGTCGATCTCGATCCGCATCCAGCTCTCGATGGTGTCGCCGGCGATCGCGTCGTCCGGCTCCACGTCCGCGGAGACCTCGGTGAGGCGGCCCAGCGGCTCGCGCCGGACCACGATCAGCGGGTGCACCAGGAGGTGCACGTCCAGGTGGTACGAGTTGAGCAGCGCGGTCACCGAGTCGACCAGGAAGGGCATGTCGTCGGTGACGATCTCGACGACCGTGTGGTGCTGATCCGCGTGCGGCTCGTGGATCCGCAGCTTCAGCTCCCCGGGCACCCGCTGCTGGGCGAGGTCCCGGTGCGCGCGGGCCGCGTCGAGCATCTCCTCCGCCGTGAAGCCGACCAGCTCCTCGTCCGGGGCGAACCGCCAGAAGCGCCCCACCAGGGTCGCCGCGTCGTGGTCGTCCCCGGCGAGCGCGACAGCCTGCGCCACCAGGCGCTCCGCGTTGGGCACCGGTTCGTCGAGATCGGCGTCCTCCACGTCGTCGGCCAACGCCTCCTTCGGCAGGCCCAGATCGTAGATGGTGTCGATGCTCGACCCGGTCAGCCCGGTCACTCCCGAGTCGAGACGGCCGTAGCCGTCCCCGTCGGTCGCCGAATCGAAGCTGTCATCGTCCCGGCCGGAGTCATCCTGCCGGAGGTCGGGTTCCGGTTTGATCGCCGGACGCCGGTCCATCGGTGCCACTCCCCTCGACCCACCGCGTTGTGGGTCACTCTGCCGCCCAGCCTAGGCCTACCGCTCTGCACCTTCGTCGGTGGACCACTGGCCGGACGTCCGGATCGGGACTCTGTCCTTTCACCCGTTGCGGGTCCGAGGCTGGCCGGTTGCGGGATACCCCGCCACGCGATGTTCATCACACGGGCGCGGTCCGTCTTTCCGCACGTCGGGCGGCACCACGGGACGCTGGGGACGGCGGTCGCGTACTACCGTGCAGGGGCAGTCCGAGATCGGAAGGACCCGCTCCATGCCCTTGTCGTACCCCCGGCCCCACCGGCCCAACCACCGGCGGAAACTCGCCGCCCTCGCCGCAACCCTGCTCAGCGCCGGGCTCCTGGCCGCCTGCTCGGGTGAGGACGGGCCGCAGCGCGACGTCGACGCGTTCCTCGCCGGCTGGCGCAGCGGTGACCTTCAGGCGGTCGGCCTGGTCGACCCGACCGGCGTCAAGCTGCCGGCGGCCGAGGTGACGCGCGAGATCAAGGAGCTCTCCGGCGAGCTGTCGGCCACCCCGCCCACGCTGACCCGTCGGGGCGAGCCGAAGATCACCGCGGACGTCGCGATCGCGCCCATCCGGGTGGAGTGGAACCTGCCGGGTGGTACCCGCTGGGCGTACGACCGGGAGGTGCGGCTCGTCCAGGGCGACGATGACCAGTGGCAGGTGATGTGGGAGCCCCGGCTGATGCACGAGCAGCTGACCAAGGGTGACCGGTTGGGGCTGCGCCGCGACACCGGCCCCCGGGCCGGGCTGCTGGACCAGGCGGGGCAGCCGATCGTGACGGCCCGTCCGGTGGTCCGGGTGGGTGTGCAGCCGAACCAGGTCACCGACATCAAGAAGCTGGTCAAGGACCTCGACGCGGGCTTCAGGGCGATCCGACCGGCCCTGGTCCCCGCCGTCGACCTGTCCGACCTGCCCGCGCGGGTGGCCAGGGCCGAGCCGGGCGCCCTCGTCGAGGTGGTGACCCTGCGCGAGGACGCGTACCGGCAGATCAAGCCCCGGATCTACGACCTGCCGGGCACGAAGTTCGTGTCCGACAAGCTCGACCTCGCGCCGACCCGGGAGTTCGCCCGGGCACTGCTCGGCTCGGTCGACCCGGCGCAGGCCGACGACCTCGCCGCGCACCCCGACCGGTACGTCGCCGGCGACCTCGTCGGGCACGGCGGTCTGCAGGGCCGCTACGACGAGCGGTTGCGCGGCGCGCCGGGGCTGACCGTCGTGGTCGAGCGGCCCGCCGAGGACGGCAAGCTGGCAGCCACCGGCACCGAACTGTTCCGCCGGGAGCCGCAGCCCGGCCAGCCGCTGAAGACCACCCTCGATGTGGCCGCCCAGAACGCGGCCGACGGGGCCCTGCGAGCCGAGCCACGCCGGTCCGCCCTGGTGGCGGTGCGTATCAGCGACGGCGCGGTGCTCGCCGCGGCCAACGGGCCCGGGCCGGCCGGGGAGAACCTGGCCTTCACCGCCCAGGTACCGCCGGGTTCGACGTTCAAGATGGTCAGCGCGTTGGGCCTGCTGGACCGCGGCGCGGTCACCCTGGACGGGCCGGTGAACTGCCCGAAGACCTTCACCGTCGACGGTCGGTCGTTCAAGAACTCGGACAACTTCGAGCTCGGCTCGGTGCCGTTCCGCACCGACTTCGCCAAGTCCTGCAACACGGCGTTCGCCGCGCTGGCGCCGAAGCTCGGCGGCGACGGGCTGGCCGCCGCCGGCCGCTCGCTGGGCCTGGAGGGTCAGTGGGCCCTCGGGACGGACGCGTTCACCGGCAAGGTGTCGACGGGCGGCAGCCTCGCCGAGCAGGCCGCGGCCTCGTTCGGGCAGGGCACCACGCTGGTCAGTCCGCTGGCGATGGCCGGTGCCACCGCCGCGGTTGCCCGGGGCCGCTTCGAGCAGCCGAAGCTGCTGATCGACCCGGCGCCGGCCAGTCCGGCCGCGCCGGGCGAGCCGCTGAAGCCGGAGTCGGTCGAGGCGCTGCGCACGATGATGCGCGAGGTGGTCACCACCGGCACCGGCAGCGCGCTAAAGGACGTGCCGGGCGGCGAGGTGTACGGCAAGACCGGCACCGCCGAGTACGACGACAACCCGGCCCACACGCACGCCTGGTTCGTCGGCTGGCGGGGTGACGTCGCCTTCGCCGTCTTCGTTGAGAAGGGCGGCGCCAGCACGGCGTCCGCCGTCCCGATCGCCGAACGCTTCCTCCGCGCCCTCCACCGCAGACCCCACCGCCGACACTGCCTGACCGCCACCTCAC